>CAMOEP010000026.1 GCA_946612185.1 uncultured Ruminococcus sp. | reverse complement strand
TTTGTAATTTTTCAAGTCAAATTCAGCAATTCTCAAATTTCTGCACATTTGACAATTCGCCCCCTTGAAAATTCAGCACATTGTACAAAGTTTTTTGGTATCAGTTGTAAATATCGCCGCCGGAATAATCCTGCTGCCAGTCCTGGGAATAATCATCGCTGTACCAGTCCTGCTGACTGTAGTCAGGTTCAGGCTGCCACTGATCGCTGCCGGAGTAGTCATAGCCGCCGGAATAGTCGTATTCACCGGAATAGTCCTGGCTGTAGTCAGGTTCAGGCTGCCACTGAGGAGTATCATCGGTGCTTGTATCGCCGCCGAATTGGTCGCTTGTATCGTCATCATCGCCGGACGAAGCTGAGTCCCAGCTATTGCCGTTATCCCAAACGTAGCTGTCGCCGGACTGGTCGCTCTGGCTTATCTGAGGCGCACCGCTGCTTTCGCCTGATGAAGTACTGCTGCCATTTTCGGTATCTTTTTCGTCGTCATCCTCGTCCTTCTCCTTCGGGTCGGGGGATATCATTTCGGGAGTTTCCATAGGTTCATCGGACATTCTGAAGCTTATCTCCTTATTGCCCACCATTTTCATATACCCCTTTTTGCCCTTGACCTCCGGGTACTCCATAGCTGCCTGGGCGAGGTCCATTTTGTACTCGATATCGCTCCAGCTTCCCATGCGGAAAACTATACCGCTGCGGTAGGTAATGATTATTTCGTACTCATTAGTCATATCTATCTTTTCGATCTGGCTGCCGTCGTCGTGATCAAAGCGCTTGATTATGGCATTGAACGCCTCGTCAGCAGTTTCCTTCTTTGAGGAAAGCTGTACACCTGGGGTATTATCCGTCGGTTCATAGCCGATAATTGTGGGAAGGGTATTCTCGTAGAAGGTGTTATCCGAAAGGATTTTACCCTTCTGGCTGACCAGCAGCACGCCGCCGTCATACTCCACATTGAACGCCGGGATACACCTGGTAACGTGGATACGCAGCTTAGAAGGAAAGTCCCTGTCAACATTCGCTGTCTCCACATAGAGAAGCTGATCAAGTATCTGCTCCTCGCTTTTTTTCGTATCCAGGCGAAGCAGGTTATCCCCTGCCCTGATGCCTGAGGCTTCAACGATCTCCATGTAGGTATAAGTCTCGGATTCGCCAGAAATAATGATCTCGTCAACGTTAAAAAGAAAGGTAAAGCACAGCGTCACGCCAAGTGTAGCCACAAGCAGCATTACCACCGTCACATACACGCTCATCATGCGCTTTCTCCGGCGGATACGCTTGCCGCTGTTCTTCCTTTCAATATTAGTCTTGTCAATATCATTCATACTTTATACGACCCTTCACTTTCAAACTCGTTTGATCTTTCCGCCAAGGCACTCCACAGCGCCTTCAAAATTCTCATAACCCCTGTCAATGTGGGATATATCGGTGATAACAGTCTCCCCGGCGGCTTTCAGTCCTGCAACAGCCATTGCAGCACCGCCACGCAGGTCGGTTGCCGAAACAACTGCGCCGCTGAGTGACTTCACTCCCCTTACCACAGCAACTTTTCCCAGTACTTCAATATCCGCACCCATTTTTCGCAGAGCGTCAGTATGCCGATAACGGCAGTCGAAGATATTCTCCTCAAAAACGCTTGTACCCTCCGCCGTCACCAGCGCCGCCATGAGGACTGCCTGTGCATCGGTGGGAAAACCGGGGTGCGGCATGGTTCTTATGCGCTCATGTATGCCACGCAGTCTCGCACCGCTGCGCAGATATATGCGGTCATTTCCGGTGATTATCCGGCAGCCGGTCTGTTCAAGGACTGACAGAAACGGCTCAATTGCCTCGGTGCAGGCGTTTTTCAGTATCATCTCACCGCCGGCTGCGGCAGTCATGGACAGGTAGGTTGCGCCGGCTATCCTGTCGGGCATAATGGTGTAGTCGCAGCCGTTAAGCCGTTTTACGCCCTTTATTACCACTGTACTTCCGCCGTCGCCACGGATATCAGCGCCGCATCTGCGGAGGAATCCGCAAAGGTCACATATCTCCGGCTCACGGGCAGCATTGTTGACATAAGTCTCGCCCTCTGCGGTGGCAGCGCTGAGGATAATATTCTCGGTAGCGCCCACTGACGGGAATGGCAGGTTTATTTTAGCACCGGTAAGTTTTCCGCCGGGGGCTTTGCATATTATCGTGCCGCCCTCGTCGGTTATCACCGCACCCATTTTCCTGAGCGCCGAAAGGTGCATATCAATGGGTCTTGCGCCGAGTTCACACCCTCCGGGCACACTCACGCTGCACCTGCCCATTCGCCCTATCATAGCGCCCATGAACATTATGGACGAGCGCATCTCCTTCATCAGGGAAGCCGGTATCACGCTTCCCTCAGCGCCAGATGCGTCCACACGGAACTCACCGCCGGAGAATGTGCATTTGCAGCCCAGTCCGCTGAGGATCCTTGAAGCGGAGTAAACGTCGGTTATCCTGGGACAGTTGCCGAGGGTGCATACCCCGCCTGTCAGGAAAGTTGCCGCCATAATGGGCAGAGCGCTGTTTTTGCTGCCCTGTAAAGTCAGTTCACCGGAAAGACGGCTGCCGCCTGTAATAATAAATTTCTGCATCGTACCACCTCACAGCATCTTATATCCCATACTATGCTGAAAGGTGCAAGGGGGTTACTTCTTAAAAACTGTCTCCCTGTGGTACTTCATAAACGGCTTCATTCCGTCGGTAAGCTCAATGCGTGAATTCGCATATATATTCATAAAAGGCTGCATATCCGACGGTATTTCACCGGATATCAGCATTTTTCCGTCGCAGTCAAAGGAGATATACCCCTGGTCAAAGAGTTTGTCGTGGTTTGCGCAGAGAAGCAGACCGTTGCTCTCGGAAAGCCGCTGTGCGCCGCCCATGACTTTTCCGCTTGCAACGCCGTTATAGTCCGGGTGACTGCCGATAAATGCGTAGATCACATTCATTTTGCCTTAGCCTTGCCTGCAAGCTTCTTTATAACTTCAAGTATACGCTCGTTAGTGTCAGCAAGGTGGAGAGATGCTGCATTTTCCGACATTTTCTCAGCCTTTTCCGGTGACTGGTAAAGCTTATCTATCTCGGATATTATCCTTGTTGCAGATGCGTCCTTCTGCTCGATAACTACCGCCGCATCTGCCTTTCCAAGAACCATTGCGTTATGGTACTGGTGATTTCCGGCAACTATAGGCGACGGGATAAGTATAGACGCTTTTCCGGCAGCTTCAAGTTCTGCCAGAGTTGACGCACCACTTCGGCAGATGACCAGATCAGCCGCCGCAAGACATACGTCCATATCGTTTATGTACTCGGTTATGCGCAGTCTGTCGCTTTTCAGGGGGATACCAGCGGCTTTCATTGCCTGGGGGAAAGTATCCTTGCCCATGCCGCCGTAGCCGTGGATATGGTTTATCTTCAGGTTCTTGCCGGTATGCCACTTTATAGCCTCGGTCATAGTCTCATTGATACAGCCTGCTCCAAGACTTCCGCCGAAGGAAAGCACTGTGAAGTCGTCGTTGAAGCCCAGCTTCTCCCTTGCTTCCTTTTTGGTCATTGTGTTGATATTGCTCCTTACAGGCAGCCCGGTAACGCTGTACTCAAACTTTGAAGCGTCCATAAAATCAAGTGCTTCCTTGACTGTGAGCATAACGTAGTCAACTTCCTTGGAAAGAAGCTTATTTGTAACGCCGGGGTAAGCGTTCTGCTCATGGATAGCGGTGGGGATACCCATTTTAGCCGCCATACGGATAACCGGGCCTGCGGCATATCCGCCTGTACCGATTGCGATATCCGGCTTGAAACCGCTGATTATCTGCTTTGCACGGCTGCCGGAGGTAACAAGATAGCTGACAGCCTTGATGTTCCTGCCGATATTCTCAAGGGACAGCTTTCTCTGGAATCCTGCCACCTTGATAGCCTCGAACATGTAACCAGCCTGAGGAACGAGTTTTGCTTCCATATGGTCGGGAGTTCCGGCAAAGAGGAACTCTGCGTCCGGGTAAGCTTTCTTGATTATATCTGCAATGGCAAGACCGGGGTTGATGTGTCCGCCCGTTCCGCCGCAAGCTATGAGAACTTTCATAAGATAACTCCTTTATGCATTTTTCAGTTCAGTGTAATAGTCGTCCAGTTCCGGTTCTTCGGGAACGGGAGATTTCTTCTTCGGCTGAGGTGGTGCAGGTTCATATCTCTGCTGTGAGATGTTGAGCATGATGCCCATTTCAACAAGCTGCATGATAAGCGCCGTACCGCCGTAGCTGAAGAACGGCAGACTGATACCGGTATTAGGTATCAGGTTGCTTACAACCGCCAGATTCAGCACAGTCTGTATGCCGATCTGGGTGGTGATGCCAACTGCCATAAGTGAACCGAATCTGTCCTTGCATCTGGCTGCGATAGAGTAGCCCTCAACTACAAGGAGGAAGAATACTATAATTACTGCCAGCGCTCCCACAAAGCCGGTCTCCTCGCATACTATAGGGAATACGAAGTCGTTCTTTGTCTCAGGGAGGTAAAGGTATTTCTGACGTGAATTGCCCAGACCCAGACCAAAAAGTCCGCCTGAACCGATAGCGATAAGTGAGTTTGCAGTCTGCCAGGTGTCGTTGAGAACGTCAGAGAACGGGTCTTGCCAGGATTTGATACGGACTGCAACGTAACTTCCCGGAATATTCGCCTGCCACATGATGAATACTGCGGCTGCGGCTGCTACAAGCAATGCAATGATAATGAACTGCCGCCTGTTAGCGCCTCCGCAGAATATCATAGCTACTGCAACTGAGCTTATGAGCATGATACCGGAGATATGCTTCTCCAAGCCGATAAGGAGGACGTATATTCCCAGAAGTATGATATACTTACCGATACCCGTCTTGAAGGTGTTCATCTTATTGCCGTCACGTTCCATACTGTATGCGAAGAATATGATAAGCGACAATTTCGCCAGCTCCGAAGGCTGGAAATCGACACCAGCAATAGTTATCCAGCGCTTAGCGCCCATTGAACCGCCCTCATCGTTACCGATCATCAGAACCGCAATCAGCAGCGCTCCTACTGCAACGAAGAAAAAGCTTGCAATATTCAGTGTCTTTGAAGAACCCGGCAGCCTTATCTTTTTAAGGTTGTGGTAGTCCATTTTCATGAAGAACAGCATGGCTATAACGCCGATAATGGCATTCTTGCCCTGTGACTTGGCGTAGTGCATACCGTCATGGAATTCATTGTAAGCCCACGCATAGCTGGCAGAGGTCATCATGATAAGTCCGACTACCAGAAGTATCATTACATATGCGAAGAACGAAAGGCTTATATCGCTTGTTCTTCCGCCTCCAATAAATGTGGTGAATACGCCTTTTCTGTGCCTTTTCTTTTCAGGCACAGCATTTTGTTGTTGCTGCTGCTTCTTTTTTTTCTTCTTTTCTGAAGAAGCCATAGGTTACTCCTTTCGGATATTGTCACTTAGATGCCAGTAATGTAATTATTCCCAGAATACCGAAAATGATTCCGGTAACGGAGAAAGTGATAACTATCTTGTATTCGCTGAATCCGCTCATCTCGAAGTGGTGGTGGATAGGTGTCATTTTGAATATGCGTCTGCCTTCGCCGTACTTCTTCTTGGTGTACTTAAAGTAGCTTACCTGGATAACAACCGACAAAGCCTCGATAACGTACACCATAGCTACCAGCAGGAGGAGAAGGTGCTTATGAAGCACAAGTCCTACGCCGGTAACTGCCGCACCCAGGAACATTGAACCGGTGTCGCCCATGAAGCACTTTGCCGGGTTGAAGTTCCAGATAAGGAATCCCAGACAGCCGCCTGCAAGCGCCATAGTAAAGCAAGCCATTTCCCTCTGGTCAACTATAGCGCAGCATACTGTGAATATGAGCATTGCCGCAAAAGTTACCGAGCCGCAAAGTCCGTCAACGCCGTCAGTAAGGTTTACCGCATTGGTCAGGTAGATTATAACAGGTATCAGGATAATGTAGTAGAATATTCCCAGGGAGGGAGTTACCCAGAAGCCGAAATCAAGGCTTGTGGAGGCATCACCGAACTTGTAAAGGGCGAAAAGGAATCCCAGGGAGAAAAGTGTCTGGAGGATTATCTTCTGCCAGGGGGTAAGACCGTCGTTATTCTTGCGGACAACTTTGGTGTAGTCGTCGATAAAGCCGATAAGTCCGAACAGCGCCGAGAATACTATAACGCTCAGCACCCTGTAGAAAGCGTGGTGAGTTGCAATGTCGGTAATGTCCGGGTTGCAGACAGTCCTGTAAACCCAGTATCCGGCAATGGAAGTAATAATGGTGGATATTATGAACATGAATCCGCCCATTGTGGGAGTACCCTGCTTCTTTGCGTGCCACTGAGGTCCGTCAACGGTCTTGATAGGCTGACCGAATTTCAGCTTGTGCAGGAAAGGTACGAGCCACCTGCCGGAAACCGCTGCTATCGCAAAGGAAACTAAGGTTATACCAATATTTATTATCCAGAAAGACATTTATACACAACTCCTGATTTTATTTATTTTCAAGCAGTTTAAGACCCTCTGCCACTACTTCACGCTCGTCGAAATGTATCTTCTCCATACCGGCGAGTATCTGATAGTCCTCATGACCTTTTCCTGCCAGAACTATTATATCACCTTTTTCAGCAATTTTCAAGGCATGATATATAGCTTCTCTGCGATCTGTGACCACATCGTAGGGAACACTGGTGTCTGTAAGACCTGCCAGAATGTCATTTATGATAAGCTGCGGGTCTTCATTTCGGGGATTATCGGAGGTCACGATAAGTCTGTCAGCATAGTTAGCCGCTGCTATCGCCATTTTAGGACGCTTAGCCGCATCACGGTTTCCGCCGCAGCCAAAGAGACAGATAAGTCTGCCGTCGGTGTACTCCTTTACGGAGCGCAGAACGTTCTCAACAGCGTCGGGAGTGTGGGCATAGTCACATATAACTGTAAAGTCCCTGCCTGTGGGGATTATCTCGCACCTGCCCTTTACGCCGTTATACTCTGCAACGGCGGAGAGTATAGTCTCAGCAGCTATGCCCTCTCTCAGGCAGACTGCTATTGCGGCGGTAAGATTGGAAACGTTGAACATTCCCGGCATTCTTGCGGCAACATCGTACTGACTGCCGTTTATGGAAAGGCGGAAGCTGCTTCCGGTGGACTTTATGGAGATATTGTCAGCAGTTATATCAGCCTGCCCCTTTATACTAAAGGAGTACTTCTCACACTCAGTCTCATTCATCAGCCTTCTGCCGTATTCGTCGTCGATATTTATAATAGCCGCATCACATATGGAGAACAGCATCTTCTTAGCCTGGAAGTAGTCCTCCATATCCTTGTGGTAGTCAAGGTGATCCTGGGTAAGATTGGTGAATACCGCAGTCCTGAACCAGGAAGAACCGATACGCTTCTGCACCAGTCCGAAGGAGCTTACCTCCATAACAACGTACTCGCAGCCCTCGTCAGCCATTTGTTTCAGAAGCGCCATGAACTCAAATGCAAGGGGGGTAGTATTATTTGTGTGTACCACCTTGTCGCCTATCTCGTTCTGGATAGTTCCCACAAGTCCTGTCTTATGACCTGCTGACATGAGGATATGCTTGATAACGCTTGTGGTAGTGGTCTTGCCGTTAGTACCGGTAACGCCTATCATAGTAAGGCGGCGCTCAGGGTGAGAAAACCAGGCTGCACACACCTTTCCGTAAAGTTCTCTGGTATCAGGTGTGATTATCTGGCGCTCGCCAAGCCCTAAGTCATGGTCGCATACTACTGCGGCAGCGCCCTTTTCAAGCATTTCTCCTGCAACACTGTGACCGTCGAAGCTTCCGCCCTTGACGCAGAAGAAAAGGCTGCCCTCCTGCACCTTGCGGCTGTCATCAGTAACAGATGTTATTTCGGCATCGCCCACAAGGGTAGATGCATTATCTTCAAGAAGCTGAGAAAGTTTCATATATATCTCTCCTTTGCATTAATCGCTGTCACCGTATACCATGAATTCCAGCTCAATGGTAGTACCAACAGCAACTTTAGTTCCGGCTTCAATGCTCTGTGAACTTACATAGCAATCCTCCCGTGAAGTGGAAGCGCCTCTGCCCACATAGTTCAGGTGTTTCCACACTACGGCTTCATTCACCTGCTGCGGGCTGAGTCCCACGAACGAGGGAACTTCCGTATAATCAACGGTGTGACTTGACTCGGTGTACAGGTATACTGTACCGCCCTTTGCGATAGTTGAGCCGGTAACAGGCGACTGCGCAACGACTGTATTGCCCTCGCCCACCTTCTCCGCATTTACTCCAAGGTCAGTCAAAGTCTGGATAGCGTCGCTGACAGAGCCTTGCAGCATGGGTATCTTGACATCAAGGTTGGCAAGTTCCTCCTCGGTATAAACGGGGCTTATGCCCATATACGGCAGTACCTCGGTAAGTATCTCTCTTGCGGTAGGTACAGCCACCTGGCTTCCGTAGTAGCCCTTCTCCTTGTCAGGCATATCAGCCAGAACAAGTAGGATTATCTCCGGGTCATCAGCGGGAGTGAAGCAGCAGTAAGAAGCGCCGTACTCCTGGGTATCAGCGTTTTCAGCGCCGTTCTCCTCAGCGGTAGTACCCTTTGCGGTGATACTGAGTCGCTGGGAAGTACCGGACTTTCCGCCGATAGAGTAGCCTTTGATAGTAACGTTACCGCCATTGTTGCTGGTAACGACCTGCTCAAGGCACTCACGCATGGTAGCAGATGTGTCCTCAGAAATGACCTGTCTGCGGACTGTTCTGTCGTTTTTAAGTACAATATTGCCGTCTTCGTCAACCACCTTATCCACCACATATGGCTGGAGCAGGTAGCCGCCGTTTATAGTGGCACAGTAGGAAGTTATCATTTCTATGGGGGTTATAGTTTCCGCCTGACCAAAGGCACTGAGCGCCAGGTCAACGTTTGTCATTTCGTCTGCGGTATACTCAACACCTGAGCTTTCTGCGGGCAGGTCAATGCCTGTCTTTTCACGCAGACCGAAAGCGTCGAAGTAGTAGCAGAATTTCTCCACACCAAGCCTTCTGCCTATCTCCATGAATGCCGGGTTGCAGGAATGGGTCAGTGCCTCCTGGAAGGTCTGGTCGCCGTGACCGCTTGTATCGTGGCAGTTGATAGGCTGCAAAGCGCCTTCGAGGGTAACTGAACCGTCGCAGTGGAAGTTATCCCTTTCAAGGTCGATAAGGTTTTCCTCGA
Source organism: uncultured Ruminococcus sp. (assembly GCA_946612185.1). Taxonomy (GTDB): domain Bacteria; phylum Bacillota; class Clostridia; order Oscillospirales; family Ruminococcaceae; genus Ruminococcus. The sequence goes on along the minus strand of CAMOEP010000026.1, from coordinate 4,238 downwards.
TAGCAGAAGCACTGGTGACTACCTTGAATACAGAACCCGGTTCGTACACCTCGGTGATACACTTGTTCTTCCACTGTTTTTCACGTTCCTCCGCACGTTCCGCCGCCAGTTCATCGCCCTCAAGTCCTTCAAGGCGTGCAAGTGCAAGAGGGTCAGCCACAGTGTACGGGTCATTCAGGTCGAAATTAGGATATGTAGCCATACCGTAAACAGCGCCGCTTTTAGCGTTCATGAGTATAGCGCAGGAACGGTTCTTGACATCATAATTCTCATTCATTTCCTTCAGATGCTTTTCCAGGCAGTACTGGATATTCATATCTATTGTAAGGTATATGTCATCTCCGTCCTTGGCATCGTAGGTTTTAGCGTACCTGTAAGGCAGCGCATTGCCGTGGGAGTCGGTGGCGGAGATAACACGTCCGTCGATTCCGGAAAGGTAATCATCGTAATAAGCCTCAACGCCGTAAACGCCGTCACCGTCTGCATTGGTAAAGCCTATCACCTGTGAAGCCAGTTCGTTCTGGGGGTAGTATCGCTTGGTATCCTCCTCCATATTAAGGCAGGTCAGGTCATACTGGGTAAAGAAAGCCATTACCTCATCTGCAACAGCCTTATCCACCTGATCCTGAAGTACCACATAGCGGTTATCCTGCTCCATGGAGTCCTCCACAAAATCCTCCTCGATGCCCAGCTTTTCGGTTATAAGTGCGACAGCATCCTTGCGGAATGACCTTGAAGATTCCGGCAGGGGGATATCCTTTATAACCACCTGTTCATTACCGTTTTCGTCGGTAGTCTTTTCGGTCGCAGGCTGATATTTTCCGCTTGCAATATCTGATGTACGCTTTTTGATGCGCTCATCAAGAGCCTCCATATCCTCCTGAAAGCGCTGGGGGTCGAGGATCATTTTGTATACCGTAGCACTTTTTGCGAGTACTGCGCCTTTAGCGTCGTAGATAGTACCACGGTCGGCGGATATAGTTATAGAACCGAAGTGCTGGTCATTAGCCATATTCTGATACTTTTTATTCTGAAGCACGGATATCTTGAAGAAATTGCCGGCAACAGCGCTGAATCCTGCCAGGAAAATGGCTGTCATGACAATTCTCGACCTTATCTTCATGGACTTTGACGGTCTTGGTTCTTTAGCCATAGAATACTCCCTTTCTCAGGGCAACACCTCGCAAAGACCGCCTTACGGCTTTTCAGCACATATGCGCCGCAATCTCTGTGCGGTATTGCCTTACAAAAATATCCACATAATAGAATAAGGCGAGGTATTTGTTCTGCCCCGCCTTTGAACATCTGGTATATATGTATGTGATGTTCGGTTTATTGATACGACGAACCGGTCATATAGTCCAGTGAAGGACTGTGACCGGCAGCAGGGGCAAACCGCTGCCGCCGGCGTAGACCTTTTCCGACCACTCGCTGTATCTCCATCGTGTTCTACTTTAACGGCATATATTTTTTGTCGCCGCAAAATTCTTAAATAATGGGCAGTCCTGGTTATATGTGTATGTCACTACCCTCTGAAATATTCCACACAGCTATCGAAGAATCCCTCAACTTTGGAGAGTATCCCCTTATCCTGCTCAGGAATATTAACAACATCATCTGTTTGGATCTTTATGTACCTGATCTGCGAAGAATCTATCTTCTGCATACCAAGTTCATTCTCGGCATAGTCTTCCACATTCTTAGCGGAAGCTCTGCTTTCAAGTTCAGACTGAAGTCTGACATTTTCTGCCTCACAGTGGCTCAGTTCTTCCTGCTTTTCAGCCACCGTATTATAGAGAGTATTGCGGAAATTCATGCGCACGATCACAAGACCGACCAATGACATTGCTATAATTGAAGTAACTACAATGAATGTCAGTGAACCGCTTTTAGCTGGTGTACGTTTCATTCTGATCTGCGGGTCATTCTCTGGCATCGACTGCTCATAACCGTCATAAGGTGTGTCAGCATCGTCAGAACCAAAGTCATCATCGTCGTCATAGGTGTTATAATGAACTACAGATTCTCTTTCAGCCATTGCCCTCCGCACTCCTTTCTATAATTCTGAGTTTGGCGCTTCTGCTCCGGTTATTTTTTTCAAGTTCACTCTGGTCTGCTTCCACAGGTTTTCTTGTGATGAGTCTGCCCAGGGGCTTTCTTCCGCACACGCACTGTGGAAAATCAGGCGGGCAAATGCAGCCTTTGCACCAGCCGGCGAATTTTTGCTTCACCAGTCTGTCCTCCAGTGAATGGAAGGTAATAACAGCAAGCCTGCCGCCGGGACGAAGGCTGTCAAAAGCGTCGTCCAGACCCTTTGTAAGATGCTCGAATTCGCTGTTAACAGCGATCCTGAGTGCCTGAAATGTTTTTTTACAGGGATTTTTTTCTCGTCTTGCCTTCTGCGGAACGCTCTGCCTGATGATATCAGCAAGCTGTGAAGTTGTCTGAACAGGTGCGTTCTCTCTTGCCCTTACGATATTCGCAGCGATCCTCCGGGAGAATTTTTCCTCGCCGTAGTCAAAAATGATCTTAGCGAGCTGCTGCTCTGAGAGGGTGTTGACAAGATCAGCAGCGCTTGTACCGGTCTGGCTCATTCTCATATCCAGGTAAGAATCCTGGTGGTAGGAGAAGCCTCTTGAGCCCTCATCGAGCTGATGTGAGGACACTCCCAAGTCCATGAGAACGCCATTTACCTTATCCACGCCCAGACTGTCAAGTACTGAGCGTATATCGGAATAATTGCTTTGCACTACCGTAACGTTCTTGTATTTTGCCAGTCTTTCCGTAGCTGTCTGAACAGCATCCGGGTCACGGTCGAGGCAGATAAGTCTGCCTTTCTCGCTTAGTCTGGCAGCGATTTCAGAAGAATGACCAGCGCCGCCCACAGTACCGTCAACGTAGATACCATCGGGGTCGATGCCGAGTCCATTGATAGATTCACCGAGCAGTACGGGAATATGTATAAAGTCCATAAATTAAGCTCCTTAGTTCATAAAAACAAGCTGCTTTCGCAGCCGAGCCTGTCCTGACCGCTAAAGGACGAGGTCTGCCAGGGCAGCTTTTTTCGCTTCCCTGTCCACGTTTTTCTCCGTATTGAAACGGAACGTGTCCCAGATCTCACAGCGATTGAGATTGCCGATAACGGTAACATCGTCCTTGATACCAGCATACTCACGGAGATGCTGGGCGATAAAAATACGTCCCTGCTTATCCGGGGTCTGCTTGTCGGCACCTGAGAGAAGTTCACGCCTGATCGCAGAGCCGATCTCGCCTTTGATCTGGTAGAGCTTATCGCAGTATATATCAAATTCTTCGGGAGAATAAACGGCAATATAAGGTTTATCGTGACCTATACACAGAAAGAACTCCGGTCCGAGGATCTCACGGAGCTTATTGGGGAAGCTCATTCTGCCCTTGGCGTCGATACTGGGATTATACGTCCCGCATAATCGCTCTCTCAAGTGCGCTCCCTCCTTATAATACTGTGTTTTGCCCGGCATCACCTGAAAGCAGGAAAAAAATGCCCAGTGAATGCCTTAAAATCCCTCTTACTATATTATAGCCGATTTTTCCGTACAGGTCAAGCCTTGTAAGTTAATTAAAGAGTGAGTAAAACAGAAAATTTGAACTTTGATTTACCTGAAATTTAGTTGATTCTGCACAAATTTCCAGAAAAAGAAATGTATGTTCGATTTTTAGTGTCAATAGTTATTTATAACATTTCACCTTTTATCACCCCATGCAGAAAATATGTGCATCTGCTTCACCCTTTTTCACCTTATTGCAAAAAAATCCCTGACAAAGGCGGATACTAATAAAGAAGTTTTGAAGATACAGCCGCACGCTCCATAAAAACCAAGATTACAAAATTGTAAGATTCAGATAAAGATATAGTAAGATAACTGTGCTATAATAGAATCAAAAATAAAGGCAACACCGCACGGTCTTTTGCGGTGTCGCCTGAAGGAGGTACGCTTATGGAGTTATTAAAAGTTGAGAACCTTTGCAAGGTCTACGGCAAAGGCGAGAATGAGGTAAGAGCGGTGGACGGCGTTTCGTTCAGCGTTCCGAAAGGACAGATGGTTGCGATCGTAGGAGCAAGCGGTTCAGGAAAGTCTACGCTGCTTCACATGATAGGCGCAGTTGACCGTCCCACATCAGGCAAGATCTTTCTGGACGGTCAGGACGTATTCCAGCAGAACAACAGGGAACTTGCCATTTTCCGCAGACGGCAGGTG
>CAMOEP010000025.1 GCA_946612185.1 uncultured Ruminococcus sp. | reverse complement strand
CTGATCACTTTGCAAGCCCGCCGGCTTCACGCTGTGAAATTATTGGTTCCTCCATCGGACTCACTCACCTTTCCGCATAGAATAATTTACATTGAGGTTTGTCCACCTCAGTCCAAGTAAATTCAGCTTCGAGTAACTTTCCGTTACTCCTTTTCCTTGATTATATATTACCACATCCTTTGTAAAAAGTCAATAGAAATTATGAAGAATTTGATGTAATTCGGTTAGTTTTGTATACTCGCACAATGAGAAATTCCTGTAGTTGTACAAAAAGTACAAATAATTTGCAGAATCAAAAATATGCTTGCAATAAAGCGAATTTTGGTGTATAATATTATATATTATGCCTTTGGCGGACTGGAGTTCTATTGTTTATGAATGAGTATACACCTGATCTTTATGAGCTTACCGATGATGAGGGCAATGTCCGGCAGTTTGAATTGGTGGATTCAGCGCAGCTCGGCGGTGAGCAGTACTACGTTATGATACCGGCTGCTGAGGACGAGAATTACCTCAATGAGGAACTGGGCTTCCTGTTCCTGAAGGCGGTTTATGAGGACGACGAAGAAATACTGGTCACTATTGACGATATCGACGAGTATACCAAAGTCACTGAATTTTTCCTGGATCGAATGGACAATGAGGAATTTTGAAAAAAATCCGAAAAAACTTCCAAAAAACACTTGATTTTTTTGAAATAGTGTGGTATAATATATACAACAAATGAATTAGACTTCTGCCTTGTTCGAGTAATTATAGTTTTTATAATCCAACACATCTACTAAGGGAATTCAGCTCCGGCTGTGGACTGCAGACCTCCCGGTAACGGAAGAAGGGAGCGAGAATCAGTTGGGCGTTTACCCACCTGCTTCGTGCGGGTTTTATTCGCTATATGACGGCAAGGCGGATCTCTTTTTAAAACAAATCAGGCTTCTGTATATTTCTACAGAAGCCTTTTTCTTTTGCTTAGGGTTCGGTTTCTATCGCCTGTCCTGCCCGGAGACTTGCCTGACAGTCGATATACCGCTGATTTGAACTGCCACGGAACTTGATTTCCCAGTCCTTCTTGGCAAGAATAAACTCACCGTCAATCAGATAATCAGTCACTTCAAGCAACTCCCCCCAGCCGTTCTGCTCACGGTTGGCGTAGAGTTCCTCGAATTCGTAGCCAGTGTAGGTTATCACGTTCAGACCAAGCGACTTTATCTGCCTGCCGAGATACGCAAGAGCCTGCGCCTGACAGAACGGCTCGCCGCCGCTGAACGTTACACCGTCCAGCAACGGATTGCCCTCAATTCGCTTCAGCAGGGAATCGGTATCAGTCTCCTCTCCCCCACTGAAATCGTGCGTCTGCGGATTGTGGCAGCCCTCGCAGTTATGAGGACAGCCCTGAACAAATATCGCAAATCTGATGCCAGGGCCATCAACGATCGAGTCATTGACGGTACCTGCTATCCTGAGTTTCATACTATCACCTTAAATGTTATGCTTTACACGGTCATGCTCCTCGGAGCGCTTGCCGTCGTTGAATCTGTCAAGTGTACCGACCAGATAACCTGTGATGCGGCGAATACGGTCGAATGCAACGTTGTTGGAATGTTCCTTTCTGCCGCAGCAGGGGCAAACGTCACCGATGATACCGGTGTAACCGCAGCAAGGATCACGGTCAACAGGGTGGTTGATAGCGCCGTAGCCGATGCCGGATTCCTTCATGCAGCGAACTATCTTCTCGAATGCAGCAAGGTTCTCCAGCGGATCACCGTCAAGTTCGATGTAGCTGATGTGACCCGCATTTGTCAGTTCGTGATAGGGCGCTTCTATCTTTATCTTCTCGAATGCGCTGATAGGATAGTATACTGGGACGTGGAAGGAGTTGGTATAGTAATCACGGTCAGTAACGCCCTCGATCTTGCCATATTTCTTAGCGTCCATGCGGACGAATCTGCCGGAAAGACCCTCGGCAGGAGTTGCCAGGAGTGAGAAGTTCAGACCAGTTCTCTGAGCCTCCTCGTCAAGGCGCTTGCGCATTGCAGTAACTATCTCCAGACCAAGCTCACGGGCTTCTTCACTTTCGCCGTGGTGAACGCCGATGAGCGCTTTCAGTGTCTCTGCAAGACCGATGAAGCCAACGGACAGAGTACCATGCTTGAGAACTTCCTCGATAGTATCATCGGGAGCAAGCTTGTCCGAGTCGATCCAGATGCCCTGTCCCATGAGGAATGGGAAGTTTCTTACACGCTTCTGGCACTGTATTCTGAAACGATGCTTGAGCTGGTCGATAGCCAGATCCATCATTTCGTCCAGCTTATCGAAGAACAGTCCGACGTTGTGGTCAGACTTGATAGCCAGTCTGGGCAGATTGATAGAGGTGAAGCTAAGATTGCCTCTGCCGGTAACTATCTCTCTGGACGGGTCGTGAACGTTGCCGATAACTCGTGTACGGCAGCCCATGTATGCGATCTCAGTGTCGGGATTGCCTTCCTTGTAATACTTCAGGTTATAAGGAGCGTCGATGAAAGAGAAGTTGGGGAACAGACGCTTTGCTGATACACGACAGGCAAGTTTGAACAGGTCGTAATTGGGGTCGGTGGGATTGTAGTTGATGCCGTCCTTGATCTTGAATATGTGAATGGGGAATATAGGTGTCTCGCCGTTTCCAAGACCAGCTTCCTGAGCCAGGAGAACGTTCTTGATGACCATTCTGCCCTCAGCGGAAGTATCAGTACCGTAGTTAATGGAGCTGAACGGTGTCTGAGCACCTGCTCGGCTATTCATGGTGTTCAGGTTGTGGATAAGTGCCTCCATAGCCTGATATGTAGCACGGTCTGTCTCCTTTTCAGCGTTCTTCTTAGCGAACTTCTGGATCTTGACAGCGGTGTCGTGGTCGGTATATTTTTCCAGAAATGCAAGTTCCTTTTCAGCATAACCGTTATCGTCAGCTAGTACGGGGATAATACCGCACTCCTCCTTGATCTGATTTCTGATGCTCTTGCTCACCTCGTCCTCGTTGTCGATACCTGCGAGGAGAGAAAGGGCTCTTGCGATGTTCTGGGTATATCTGTTGGCGTAGGTCTTTTTAACGCCGTCAGCCATTGCGTAGTCGAAAGTAGGGATACTCTGACCGCCGTGCTGGTCGTTCTGGTTGGACTGGATAGCGATACAGGCGAGCGCTGAGTAGCTGGAAATATCATTAGGCTCACGGAGATAGCCGTGACCGGTAGAGAAGCCGTTTGTAAACAGTTTTTTCAAGTCAATCTGAGCGCAGGTAGTAGTCAGGGTGTAGAAGTCCAGGTCGTGGATATGGATATCGCCGTTGCGGTGAGCCTTAGCGTGCTTGGGATCGAGGACGTACATACCGTAGTACTCCTTAGCTGATACAGAGCCGTATTTCAGCATAGTACCCATAGCGGTATCGCCGTCGATATTAGCGTTCTCACGCTTGATATCGCTGTCCTTAGCGGCGCTGAAAGTAAGCTCATTAAGTATGCACATAAGGTTAGTTTTCATTTCTCTTGAGCGTGTGCGCTCGTAGCGATAGAGGATATAAGCCTTAGCGGTCTTAGCGTGACCTTTTTCGATGAGAGTTTTCTCTACCATATCCTGAATCTGCTCAACGGTAGGAGTTTTTCCGGGGTTCTCTTCCTCGAACTGTCTGCAAACCTCAGCGGCTGTTTCCATAGCCACACTGAAGTCTGAGCCGCCGCAGGACTGAGCAGCCTTGAAAATGGCGTTAGCGATCTTTTCAATGTTGAAGGGAACTTTTCTGCCGTCCCTTTTGATGATATGTATGATCATTGATAAATTACCTCCGCATCACAATATGTTGTGTTTCCGTACTTGACGTCTTATATTAGTATAATCGAAAAAAACGGATATGTCAACTGTATGATATCACAAGCAAAGCAATGTTGAAACCGTGGTTTTTGTAAATATCACACAATAAAACTGTTGAAAAACAGGGTTTTCAGCCATATTGCGACGTTCTCGCATATTAAATCAAAAACAAAAACCAAACACTATATCTTGTGTTCTGCCTTTGGAACAATAACAAGATCTATACTGACATTTTCAGTAAAAATGGAGGGTGAAAGTATTGGTTCAGATTTTGACTCTGTTCACAAATTATCTATAAGCGACAATTTATTTCCCATTTGAACAGGCTATTTCTATACCCTCTGATTTTAGTGCAAATTGTGTTTTCAACTTTTCCCCAATGAAAAATACCCGGAAGTGTACGCTTCCGGGTATCATGGAACTTCAATGTTACTTTGTGCCGAAAATACGGTCGCCGGCATCGCCTACGCCGGGAACGATGTAATTGTCCTCGTTAAGACCCTCGTCCATAACGCCGGTATATATCTCAACGTCCGGGTGAGCCTTCTGGACTGCCTCAACGCCCTCAGGTGAGCAGATGATGCACATGAACTTGATAGTCTTTACGCCCAGCTTTTTCATCTCGTCGATAGCTGCTGTTGCGGAGTGACCTGTAGCCAGCATCGGGTCAACGATGATAACTTCACGCTCGCTGATGTCGTCAGGCATCTTTGAGTAGTACATTACAGGTGACTTTGTGGCAGGGTCACGGAAAAGACCGATGTGACCTATCTTAGCAGCGGGAACAAGTGCAGTTACGCCGTCGATCATGCCAAGTCCTGCTCTCAGGATAGGCACGAAAGCAAGTTTTCTGCCGGAAATCACCTTTGTTTTAGCGACTGCAACGGGAGTTTCCAGTTCGATTTCCTTCAAGGGAAGATCTCTGGTTGCCTCGTAGCAGATGAACATTGCAATCTCTGATACCAGTTCACGGAACTCTTTTGTACCGGTGTTCTTGTCCCTTAAAAGGGAAATTTTGTGCTGTACCAGCGGGTGGTCGATAATATGTAATTCAGACATTACTAAGCCTCCTTAGTTATTATTTTCAATATCTGTTATCAGGTCGATGCGGCGCTGATGTCTGCCGCCCTCAAAACCAGTTGTCAGGAATATCTCTGCAAGGTCGCAGGCAAGACCGCAGCCCAGTGTTCTTGCGCCCATACACATGATATTTGAGTCGTTGTGAAGTCTTGTGAAGCGTGTAGAGAATGAATCGGAGCAGAGTGCGGCACGGATTCCCTTCACCTTATTTGCGGCAATGGACATACCTATACCTGTACCGCAGATGAGGATTCCCCTCTCGCACTCGCCGGAAGTCACCAGTCCGCAGACTGCCTTTGCAACTACCGGGTAATCGCAGGGTTCACCGTCTGTGCCCATGTCCTTGAACTCGAAGCCCTTTGCAGAAAGAGCGTCGATTATTGCCTTTTTCATCTCAACACCTGCATGATCGCAGCCTATAGCTATCATAGTCATATCTCCTCTATTTGTATTTCCTGTCTTTCAGTATTGCGAAGGCTATCTCCTCCTCAGAGGCAGATATCTCCAGTCCCACTGTGTCAGGGAAATAAATATAATCATCAATATTTAAGCCTGTGGAAAGTTTAAGAACCTCACGCCAGTAGTCTTCCTCAGCTTCTGAGTACTTGCATCTTACCAGATTCCAGACGATTTTTTTGATACGCTCGTCGCTGAGCTGTGTACGTCTGGCTTCTGGCATTAGCAGACGCTCAACCATAGCGTCGTCGGATTCTATGTTTGAGGAAAAGATCAGTTCCTCCACATATTCGCTGGTTTTGCCGCAAAGTCCCGCCAATTGTTCCAGTGTGATATCAAGCTGCGGAGAGTCCGGCTGTTCTGCTGTAAACTCAATAACCTTATCTATCAGTTGAAGCATGGTTTTCTTTTTAACTGGATCACTTAGCATTGTTTCTGTCCTCCAGATCTTTTTCAGCTTTCACCTTTTGCAGATAGGATACTTCAAGTTCATCGGCACTTACTGACTCTTTCGACATTGCTGCCAGACACGTTCCGCAGGCATTCTGAAGCCGTCCCATTGGCGGTGCAATAGTGAACATAGGTGAACGGTAGTCCGTAAAGAAGTCAGCAGCGCCGTCGCCGCAGAGCAGTACCTCAGTGCCGTTGAAGGCAAGGAACTGAGCCAGTTCATCACGAGGGATTATACTCTCATCGCACATGGTTTCCAGTTCGTAGCCGTTGCTCTTGTATGTGCAGGTGTACACCAGTTCACCTCTTGCCTTCATAACAGCGCATATCGTGCCTTTGTACGCAATATTGCTGTAAGCAAGGGCTTCCAGGGTCGATACGCCCACACAATTGCAGTTAAGAGCAAAGCACATAGCTTTGACCGCAGCAACACCTATCCTCAGACCTGTATAAGATCCAGGGCCATTCGCCACGGCGATAAGTCCAACGTCATCCATTGCCTTGCCGGTCTGAGCCAGAAGGTCTTTGACGATAGGCATTATCACCTGAGAATGTGTCTTTTGGGTATAAAGGGTCTTTTCCGCCAGCATTATCTCCGTTTCAGTATCGAAAAGTGCTGCTGATGCGGTTTTGCCCGATGTATCAATTCCAAGCAGAAGCAAATCTGTCGTCCTCCTCTATGGTGATCTTCCGGCGGTCGCCGTCCAGCGGTTCGATGCTTACCCGGATAACGTTTCCCGGCAGGAACTCCATGATATTTTCCGACCACTCGATAACTGCCACGTTGTTTTCAAAATCGTAGTCCCAGAATCCGGTAGTCTCAAGGTCGTCCTCGGAGTTTATCCGGTACATATCAAAATGGTACATATTTATCTGCTCACCACGGTACTCGTTTACCAGCGCAAATGTAGGCGAGGAAACGCTGTCGCCCAGTCCCAGCCCCATTGCTAGTCCACGGGTGAACGTAGTCTTTCCTGCCCCCAGACCGCCGGTGTATGCGATCATGTCGCCGGGTCTGAGCAGCGTACCAAGGCGGCGTGCTGCTTCGATAGTTTCCTGGGGAGAGTTAGTTATAATTACCGGCATATCAGAAAAGTCCTGTGATATTGCCGCTTCCGTCGCAGTCGATGTTCAGCGCAGAGGGTGCTTTAGGCAGACCGGGCATGGTCATGATGTCGCCGGTGTAAATTACCACGAATCCTGCGCCGGAGGACAGAGTAGCGTTCTTGACAGTGATGCGGAATCCCTTGGGCTTGCCCAGAAGTGAGGGGTTATCGGAGAGGGAGTACTGTGTCTTTGCCACGCAGATAGGCAGGTCACTGAAACCGATGCTCTCGATCTCCTTGATCGCTTTTTCAGCCTGGTCAGTGTAGTTTACGCCGTCAGCACGGTATATCTCACGGGCAACCTTCTCGATCTTATCCTTGATGGACAGACTTCTGGAGTACAGCGGACGGAATTTCTCGTCATTGCCTTCGGTCAGCTCGATAGTCTCACAAACCTTCTTTGCCAGATCCTCGCCGCCTTCGCCGCCCTTTGCGAATACCTCGCACATGGACACTTCAACGCCCATTTCGGCGCACAGATCCTCGATGAACTTAACTTCCTCATCTGTATCGGTTGCGAAGCGGTTGATAGCCACAACTACCGGCACATGGTACTTGTGCATATTCTCGATGTGGGTGCGCAGGTTCACGCTGCCCTTTTCAAGTGCCCACATATTCTCCTTGGAAAGTTCGTCCTTGGGGACTCTGCCGTTGTATTTCAGCGCACGGATAGTAGCTACAAGTACAACGCAGGCAGGTGTCAGTCCACCATAGCGGCACTTGATGTCGAAGAACTTTTCAGCACCCAGATCTGAACCGAAGCCAGCCTCTGTGATGCAGTAGTCACCCAGTTTCAGGGCAAGCTTTGTGGCTCTTATGGAGTTGCAGCCGTGAGCAATGTTTGCGAATGGGCCGCCGTGGATAAATGCAGGGTTATTCTCAAGGGTCTGAACCAGATTAGGCTTGAGAGCGTCCTTGAGAAGTGCAGTCATAGCACCTGTGCAGCCTAAGTCCTTAGCGAAAACAGGTTCGCCGTCAAGACTGTAAGCTACGAGGATATTGCCCAGTCTCTCCTTCAGGTCAGCAAGGTCAGTAGCAAGGCAGAGTATTGCCATTATCTCAGATGCAACTGTGATATTGAAGCCGTCCTCACGGGGGAAGCCGTTTACCTTGCCGCCAAGAGCAATGATAATACTTCTGAGGGCACGGTCATTCATGTCCATGCATCTCTTGAAAAGGATACGGCGCTGGTCGATCCTGAGCTGGTTGCCCTGGTGGATATGGTTGTCGATCATTGCACAGAGCAGGTTGTTTGCGGAAGTGATAGCGTGCATATCACCTGTGAAGTGGAGATTGATGTCCTCCATAGGCACAACCTGGGCATAGCCGCCGCCTGCTGCGCCGCCCTTGATGCCGAAAACAGGGCCAAGAGAGGGTTCACGCAGGGCAAGTACAGCTTTTTTGCCGATCCTGCCCATAGCTTCTGCAAGACCTACGCTTACGGTAGTCTTACCCTCGCCGGCAGGTGTGGGGTTGATAGCGGTCACAAGGATCAGCTTGCCGTCCTCACGGAAAGCCAGTTCCGAGTAAAGCTGCTCTGAGACCTTAGCCTTATAGTGACCATAGGGTTCGAGGTTATCCTCGCTGATACCCAGGTCAGCGGCGATCTCGGTGATCTTTTTCATTTTAGCGTTCTGAGCGATTTCTATATCGGAAAGCATAATCAGTTCCTCCGTTCAATTATTGTTCTTTTATTATACCACTTTTTTGAAAAAAATGCAAGCACATTCCGTCAAAAGAGTAAAATTTATTCTTCCGTGAGAATTCTGCGTGCATTGGCGTACTTTTTCCGCAGTCTTTCTATCTCTGATTCATCAGCACCGGAGGCTTTAAGCCTTGACAGATCGGAATTGTGTTCCAGGTCAGCCAGCTTGACTTTCAAGGCGATGGGATCGGTCTTTATCTGGCGAACGTAGTCCTCATAACTCACGTCGTCCTCATGGGTGAGGAGTTCCACAGCCTGGACCACTTCCGCCGGGAAAGCCAGCGCCAGAGACACAAGTGACACGGAAGTATCTTCAACAACGTCATGGAGAAGTGCCGCACAGCAGGAGTACTCGTCATCCATCTGCTCTGCGACGTGGTACGGGTGGAAGATATACGGCACGCCGGCATGGTCGGTCTGACCCTCATGTGCTGAGTAAGCCAGTTTCATTGCCTTGATAGTAAGTGGAGTGTAGATCATGATAAAACCTCCTTATAAAAAAGGCTGCGCAGGTTTACGCAGCCTATAGATCGTGTGTTCAGAGTACTTTTGAAAGGAACTCTTTAAGTCTGGGACTTTCCGGATTTGAGAAGAACTTATCCGGAGAGTTTTCCTCGACGATGTAACCGCCCTCCATGAACATTACCCTTGACGCAACCTCACGGGCAAAGCCCATTTCGTGGGTCACTACCACCATTGTCATGCCGTCGTCAGCAAGGGTCTTCATCAGGCTCAGCACCTCCCCTACCATTTCCGGGTCAAGGGCTGAAGTAGGTTCATCAAATAGCATAACGTCCGGGTTCATCACCAGCGCTCTTGCGATAGCAATACGCTGTTTCTGTCCGCCGGAGAGTTGATTGGGGTACGCTTCTGCCTTGTCTGCAAGACCTACTTTTTCAAGCATCGCCATAGCATTCTTGTCAGCTTCCTCCTTTGAGAGAAGTCCCAGCTTCACCGGTGCAAGAGTAAGGTTCTTCCGTATGGTCAGGTGCGGGAACAGGTGGAAGTGCTGGAACACCATGCCCATTTTCTCACGGACTGCACACAGTTCCTTTTCACTCATTCCGGTTATGTCCTTGCCCTCGAAGATTATCTGTCCGGAGGAAGGCTGTTCAAGCCTGTTAAGACAGCGCAGGAACGTACTTTTTCCTGAGCCGGAAGGCCCGATGACTACGACCTTTTCGCCCTTTTCGATAGTTGTGGAGATGCCTTTGAGGATATGCAGTTCTCCGAAAGATTTCTCCAGGTTTTTAACCTCTATCACTCTTAGCCAGCCTCCTTTCAAGAAGTGCCACAAGCCGTGTGAGTATCATTACCATGATAAGGTATATGAGTGCAACGGCGATAAGCGGCAGGAATGCCTCATATGTAAGGCTTCTGATGATGTCGCCGCCCTTTGTCAGGTCTTCAAGGGCGATATATCCGGCAACTGAGGTTTCCTTCAGCAATACGATAGCTTCGTTTGCCAGCGCCGGGAGAACGTTCTTGAAAGCCTGGGGCAGGATTATGTATATCATTGTGCGGCGGTAATTCAGTCCCAGACTTGTTCCGGCTTCAAACTGACCGTTGTCTATGGACATGATTCCCGAACGGACTATTTCAGCCACATACGCCGCTGAATTCAGTCCGAAAGCAAGTATTCCGACGAACACCTTGTCGATGTTGACGCTTGCAAAAATGACGTAGTAGATTATAAGAAGCTGAACCATTACCGGCGTACCACGGATAACTGTAAGGTATATCCTTGCCAGTACATTGAGAAATTTCAGCTTTCCGGTCTTGTCGTGGGTAGCTCTCACCATTGCAATGAGGAAACCCAGAACCATGCCGATTATTACTGCAAAGAACGTGATGAGCAGAGTGGTTTTCAGACCGTTTGTAAGGTATTTCCAGCGTTCGCCCTCGATAAATGTATCGTAGAGCTTCTGTGTAAAGGCACTCATGGCTTAGTCCTTACGGGTGATGATGACCTGAGTTGTGGAAGCGTATCCCTGAGTAAAGGAAACGTTCTTCTCACGGTCAGGAGTTACGGAAATACCTGCCACTCCAACGTCAGCTTTACCGGAATCAACTGCGGCAATGATAGAGTCGAACTCCATATTCTCCACCACAAGTTCCATATTCAGCTTATCGCATACTGCATTCATCATATCAACGTCGATACCGGATATCTCGCCGCCGTTCATACTCTCATAAGGGGGGAACTCAGCGTTTGTTGCCATTACCAGCTTACCGCCGGAAACGTCGGAGTTCTTGTCCTCGTAGGGAACGTTGTCGGCGCTGTCACCTACCCAGTGAGTAACTATCTCGTCAAGCACGCCTTCGCTTTTCAGTTCAGTCAGTGCATCGTCCAGCTTCTTTCCAAGCTCGTCATTGCCTTTCTTGTAAGCTATGGAGTACTCCTCAACAGCAAAGGGATCGGGAAGTATCTGGAGGTCGTCGTTTTTCTGGACGAATACGTTAGCAGGCTCGCTGTCGATGATAACTGCGTCGATCTTGCCCTGCTTGAGTGCCTGAACAGCGTCAGCGCCCTTGTTGTAAGGTTCGACGGTCGCACCTTCGATATCGCCTGCGAATATGTATCCTGTAGTGCCAAGCTGAGTGCCTATGACCTTGCCGCTGAGGTCGTCTACGGAGTGAACTGTATTTGCTGCTTTTCCTGAGCCGCAGCTTGTGAGTGATGCAAGAAGCATACAGGTCAGAATAATACTATTTGTTTTTTTCATTATTGTCTTTCCCTTCGGTAATAAATGATGTAAAAATACCAATAATTGCACATTATCCGGCAATTAACCTGACTTCTATATTATATCGCATTATTACCCAAATTGCAATACTATTAATAAATAATATAGCTATGATATTGATTCCGGAGAATCAGTGTGGTATAATACAATCAGTAAACTTTCGGAGGTATTGATTTGAAAAGGAATAAAACAGATCTTAGCGCACTGCCAGTCGTTCTTGTGCTGACGCTGGTGTGCTGTTTATTGTGGGGCAGCGCATTTCCGGCTATAAAAAAAGGATATGAGCTTTTCGGGATAGCGTCCGGGGACAGCAGTTCGCAGATCCTTTTCGCCGGACTTCGCTTCACACTGGCAGGAATCCTTGCGGCATTACTTGGAAGCGCCGGAGCAGGCAGGTGGCTCGTTCCGGGAAAAGGTTCGCTGCCCAGGATAGGCGTTCTGGCAATGTTTCAGACCATTTTGCAGTACACCTTCTTCTACCTGGGACTTGCAAGAACCACTGGTATGAAAAGTTCGGTGATCAACGGCTCACAGGCGTTTATCTGCATACTCACCGCTGTGTACATATTCCGGCAGGAGAAAATGACCCTGCGCAAACTTGCCGGTTGTCTGCTGGGTTTTGCAGGTGTGGTCATAGTGAACCTGGGCGGCAGTACTGAGGGCGGTATCCATTTTTCCGGCGAGGGACTTATCCTGCTTTCGGCGGTGTCCTACTCGTTCTCGGTATGCTTTACCAAGCGTTTTTCAAAGCACGACGACCCGGTTATGCTCAGTTCGTACCAGTTTATTCTCGGCGGACTTGTTATGACTGCCGCAGGGTTTGCAATGGGCGGGAAACTGGGCAGTACGGGAGCAGGAGGCGAGCTTATCCTCTTGTATCTGGCATTCGTGTCTGCGGCTGCGTTCTCGCTGTGGGGACTGCTGCTGAAATATAACCCGGTGTCGAGGATATCGGTTTTCGGTTTCATGACCCCTGTCTCAGGAGTGGTATTGTCGGCACTGTTCTTATCGGAAACTCAGTCCGGCGATTGGCTTAAAATGGCGGTTTCTCTGGTGCTGGTGGCACTGGGTATAATAATCGTCAACATCTCAAAAAGTGCCGGAAAATGAAAGAACCCCTGATATGGAGCAAACCGTATCAGGGGTGATTTTTTATCAGTAGCCGTCGTGAACCTTTATATTATCCACAGCGCAGGTGGTATCAAGATAGTTGTAAAGTGCCACAAGCAGGTCGTTGTAACAGCTTCCTCCAAGGTGGATGCCGTCGCCGCCGGAACGCCCTTCTTTCAGTGCGCCGGTAAACGGGTCAGCAAGTACCATGTGGGAATCGAAATAGTAGACCTGATCCGAACCCATGTCCTCCACCATAACTTCAAGGGCGGAATTGAATGAGCGTATAGTGTCGTTGTCAGTGAAACTGCACTCCGCCGAAACTGGTGTAATAGAGCCGATAACAATGGTCGTATCAGGCACTCGCTCCAGTATCTCCTCTACCCTTGTGCGGTAGTGGGAGGCAAAGTCCGCAGGAGTGTATGTGTACAGGTCATTCATGCCCAGAGACATATATATCAGCGCCGGGTCAACATAGTCAGCCGCATCAATTATGCCCATTTCTCCCCCACCCTTGTCAAAGGTGAAGTGGTCGAAATTCCAGATAGACACTGACTCGGTGGCAAGATTATGCTCAAAGGGAATATAGCCATAGGCATTGAAGCCGTATGCGATAGAGTCGCCAAGAATGACAAGTCTGTCCTGATAGTAACTGCTGTTGGGCGAGTCCCCTGCTTCAAGATAGCTGAAATCGTATACAGGGTGGGATTCCTCCTCGGCAGGAGTTGTTTCAGTCTCCGGCTCAGTGGGTTCTTCGGTGACTGCCGTGGTCGTGGTAGTTTCCGCGGTAGTCGTAGCTGCGGAAGAAGTAGTGGCAGAAGTAGATGTTGTGGTTGATGACGAAGTTGCTGACGATGTGGTAGTTGTAGTCGATGTGGTCGTTATCTCAGTGGTGGAGGTTGTGGTAACAGATGTTTCAAGCTGATGATAAGCCTCGGCAGTTTTTATAGGCTGCTTGACAGGTGATTCTGTCTCAGCATTGCCGGTAAACCACAGCACTCCGGCTGCGGCTGCAAATATTCCGAATGATGTGCAGAACGATGTGACAAATGTCCTGCTTGAAAAAACAGAAAGCAGCTTTTTCAGAATTATCACTTCCGTAATAAAAAAGTTGGCAGCACCGCCCGGATAGTCTCCAGGCAACACTGTCAACATTATATCACATTTTCCAGGAAATGTCAACCGTCAGATCGTTGTTATATCAACAAGTTCAACGTCATTGATAGTTCTGCCGGATTCAAGCACCTTTACCAGAGATTTTGCGGTGTCGATTGCGGTAAGGCTGCATATGGAGCGCTCGATAGACTTACGGCGCATCTTTACGCTGTCACGCTCAGGCAGTCTGCCCTTTGCGGAAGTGGAGATAACATAGTGTATCTTGCCGCTTTCCAGAAGCGTTACCACATTCGGCTCGCCGTCGGATATCTTGCGGACAAGGTGAGATGCGATCATATTTCTGGTGAGTACGCTCTGTGTTCCTGATGTGGCGTACAGTTCAAAGCCCATGCGCTCGAACTTATCGGCAATAGGCAGAACCTCTTGCTTGTCGCTGTCACGGACGGAAATAAGTACTCCGCCTTCACGTTTCAGGTCAAAGCCGGCTGCGGTCAGACCCTTGAGGAGTGCGTCCTCCAGATTTCTGCCGATACCCAGACACTCACCGGTGGACTTCATTTCAGGGCCAAGCATAGTGTCAACGTCAGTAAGCTTCTCAAAGCTGAATACAGGCACTTTGACTGCAACATAGTCACCAGCCGGATAAAGTCCACTTTCGTAGCCCATATCCTTCAGCTTTGCGCCGAACATTATCTTTGTGGCGATGTCTACCATAGGTATGCCTGTTACCTTGCTGATGTAGGGAACTGTTCTTGAAGAACGGGGATTTACCTCGATAA
>CAMOEP010000024.1 GCA_946612185.1 uncultured Ruminococcus sp. | reverse complement strand
CGCCGCTGAGGCTGCTGCCGCTGCACAGCAGAACGCTGCACAGTCTTCCTCCGGCGATGCATCTCAGAGTACATACGTTGAGCCGGTATATACCGAGCCCGAATTAGTTATCCCCTCTGTTTCGACTGCCGGCTTTGCATGGCCAGTACCCGGATTCTGCTACATTTCAAGCGGATACGGCTATCGCTGGGGCACTACTCATAAGGGTATAGATGTTGGTGATGCCGGCATCTCCGGTGCTGCTGTTGTCGCTTCTCAGGCTGGTACAGTTATCAGAACAAACAATACCTGCACTCATAACTACGCTAAGTCATCAAGCTGCGGCTGCGGAGGCGGTTACGGAAACTACGTTGTTATCTCCCATGACGGCACTTACTCTACCCTTTACGGTCACATGGCTTCTACCTGCGTAAACCCCGGCGACTACGTCGAACAGGGTCAGGTCATCGGATATGTTGGCTCTACAGGCTGGTCTACCGGCGCTCACCTCCACTTCGAGGTACAGGTAAACGGCGTTTGCAATGACCCGATGAATTACGTTAGTCCGTAAAACAGCAAAAAATTCAGGGCAGTTTTCATGCTGCCCGAATTTTTGTTATTGATTGTTATACTATATGTGTTGAACTGCCGGGATATTCCTCCCGGTAATCCAAAAGAAAGCGATGATATTATGAATAAGAAGATAAGCCTGGGTCTGGCACTTAGTCTGGTGGCTATATCTATCGCTGTTACCTTTATACTCACCTCCTTCTTCTCCCTCCAGAGTTTCAATAAGAAAGTCGTGGACGTGAACGAAAAGGCGAAAAAGTACAGCTCGCTCCAGATACTCGATACCTACGTCCGGGATAATTACTACGGCGATATCGACGAAAATACCCTGAATGAGGGTATCCTGAAAGGCTATGTTTCAGGCATCGACGACAAGTACTCCAGATACCTGACAGAAAAGGAGTACCTGAGCCAGCAGAGCGACGACTCCGGCGAACTTGTGGGTCTGGGTCTGACCCTCGCTCAGGACGAAAGCGGTTATATCCGTATAACTGAGATCATCTCCGGCTCACCTGCCCTGGACTCCGGTCTGACTGAGGGCGATATAATCACCAAAGTCGAAGGTATCGACGTGAAGGATATGAGTTTCTCCGAAGCGGTAGACTCAATGCGTGGCAGCGAAGGCTCTAATATCACCCTTACCGTCCGCAGAGATGGCAAGGACACCGACTACACCTTCACCCGCCGCTCTATCGAGGTAAAGTCCGTTACCGGCGAAATGCTCAGCGGTTATGTGGGTTATATAAAGATCTCCTCCTTCCGCAAAAATACACCGGAACAGTTCATTGAAGTCCTGGAAAGACTCAGCGCAAACGGCGCTAATGCCCTTATCTTCGACCTTCGTGACAACCCCGGCGGTCTGGTAACTGCCCTTGAGGAGTGCCTCGACCCCCTACTTCCGGAAGGTGCGATCGCTACAGCCGAGTACAAGGACGGTCACTCCGAAACTATCGTCTACTCCGACGAAAGTGAACTGGATATGCCCATGGTGGTGATTGTCAACGAGAATACCGCAAGCTCTGCGGAACTCTTTGCCGCTTCTCTCCACGACTTCGGCAAAGCACAGATCGTCGGCACTCAGACCTACGGCAAGGGCGTTATGCAGGTCACAAGCGAGTTCGAGGACGGCGGCGCTGTTGTACTCACCGTGGCTGAGGTAAAGACCGCCCTCTCCGATACCTACAACAAGATAGGCATCTCCCCCGATTTCCCGGTAGAAAACGAGGAGGCGGACGTAGATGCTCAGTACTTCAAGGCGCTGGAGGTTATCCAGATGCTCCTGAACGGCGAAATGTAATACTATGGACGGGTACTTGCTGCCCGTCCTTTTTATGTTATATTAGACAAATAAAACCGTTGAGAATTATTTCCAAATTGTGAATATATTTGTTACATATATAGTCAAAACAAAAAAATATATAGTCTTTCGGAAAAACCTATTGGCAAAAATATGAAAATGTGGTATAATAATGTATATTTCTATGGGAGGTATTATCATGATGGAAATGGAGCTTTACAACCTTTGGTGTGAGAACGCAGTGGAAGACCCCGATCTTATAGAGGAACTTTCCAGCATCAAGGGACAGGACAGCGAGATCAGTGATAGATTCTACAGAGATCTTGAATTCGGAACAGGCGGTCTCAGAGGCGTTATCGGCGCTGGTACTAACCGCATGAATATCTATACAGTAAGACGTGCTACTCAGGGCTTCGCTGACTACCTGAATCAGGAATACAAGAACCCTGCTGTCGCTATTTCATTCGATAGCCGTATCAAGTCTGACGTTTTCTCCAAGGCTGCTGCTGAGGTTCTCGCAGCTAACGGCATCAAGGTACATATTTATACAGAACTTATGCCTACACCCTGCCTTTCTTTCGCTGTAAGAGCGCTGAAATGCCAGGGCGGTATCATGGTCACAGCAAGCCATAACCCTGCTAAGTACAACGGCTATAAGGTATACGGCGAGGACGGCTGTCAGATCACTCTCCGTGGCGCTGAGATCATCCTCGATAAGATCAAGTCACTGGATATCTTCAAGGACGTTAAGACTTCTTCCTTTGACGAGGAACTGGCTAAGGGCAATATCCAGTACATCGGCAGCGACGTTATCGAGGACTTCTACAAGAACGTTCTCGCTGAGGGCATCAACACCGACCTTTGCGCTTCAAGCGGTCTGAAAGTCGTGTACACTCCCCTCAACGGCACTGGTAACAAGCCCGTTCGTGAGATCCTGAAGCGCATCGGTATCACTGATGTTACTGTTGTTAAGGAACAGGAGAATCCCGACGGCAACTTCACTACCTGCCCTTACCCCAACCCTGAGATCAGAGAGGCTCTGGAAGTTGGTCTGAGATACTGCAAGGAAGTCTCCCCTGACCTTCTCCTGGCTACTGACCCCGACTGCGACCGTGTTGGTATTGCTGTTCCCGACGGAAACGGCGGCTACGCACTGTTCTCCGGCAACGAGGTCGGCGCTATGCTTCTGGAATACATCTGTCAGCAGAGGATCAAGAAGGGTACTATGCCCAAAAATCCTATCGCTGTTAAGACTATCGTTACTACAGATATCGTTAACCTCATCGGCAAGGAGTACGGCGTTCAGATCATCGACGTTCTCACTGGCTTCAAGTTCATCGGTGAGCAGATCGGTATGCTGGAGGCTAAGGGCGAGGAAAACCGCTATATCTTCGGCTTCGAGGAAAGCTACGGCTACCTGTCCGGCTCTTATGTAAGAGATAAGGACGCTGTTAACGCTTCTATGCTTATCTGCGAAATGGCTGCTTACTACCGTACTCAGGGCATCACCCTCATGCAGGCAAGAGAGAATATGTACAAGAAGTACGGCGTATTCTACCAGACTCTCTACAGCTTCACTTTCGAGGGCGAAAGCGGCATGAAACGCATGAACGAGATCATGAACGATATGAGAAGCAACCACCCCTCCACTATCGGCGGTCTGAAGGTCGAGAGATTCGAGGACTACAAGGCTGGTACTTCCAAGGATATCGCTACAGGTAAGGTAACTGAGCTTACTCTGCCTAAGTCCAACGTCCTCGCTTTCTACCTGGAGAACGGATGCAAGGCTATCGTTCGTCCTTCCGGTACTGAGCCTAAGATCAAGACTTATATCACCGCTAAAGCTCCCACTCATGAGGACGCTGAGGTTATCGAGCAGAAGATCTACAATGACTTCACTCAGAGCATGAAGTAATATTTCACAAGCAAGTTTCCAAGTATGCCCGCATTTTTGTTACATTTGCTGAAATTTGTGAATTCCCATTGACAAGCCTGTTATTATGCTGTATAATTAATAAATGTAATGTATAAACGTCACTACTGTCTAAAGCAACTGATGGGCTGCACGGTTTACAAATATTATCAAAGAGGTGAAAATCGTGAAAGAGGGTATCCATCCTACACTGTTCAAGACCACTATTACCTGCCACTGCGGTAACGTGATCGAGACTCTGTCTACTAAGGAAAACATCAAGGTTGAAATCTGCTCTAAGTGCCACCCCTTCTACACCGGCAAGCAGAAGCTGGTTGATACAGGCGGACGTGTTGACAGATTTAAGAAGCGTTTCAATCTGGATAAGTAAAAGTTTAAAGCCACTCATTACCGAGTGGCTTTTTCCTGCATAAGGGGGTATTCTGTGAATTATCTGACCATTTCAAAGCCCGCTGAGGCTTCCTTCGTCGAGAAACGTTCCGAGTTCATCGGCTATATCGCCCCCGTTTCGACCAACGAGGAGGCAGTGGACTTCGTGAACCTTATCCGCTCTAAACACCGCAAGGCTCGCCACAATGTCTACGCATATATCCTCCGCAATGACAATATCTCCCGCTACTCCGACGACGGTGAACCCCAGGGTACTGCCGGTATGCCCGTCCTGGACGTGCTGAGAAAACGGGGGCTTACCGACGTTTGCATCGTCGTGACACGCTACTTCGGCGGTATCCTCCTGGGCGGCGGCGGTCTGGTCAGGGCGTACTCCCACAGCGCTTCCCTCGCCTGCGATGCGGCACAGATAATGGATATGCGCCTGTGCCACCGGCTAACTATCGCCTGCGATTACGGTCTTTACGGTAAGATAAGCTACGTTCTCCCTAATTTCGATACAATTACCGTTTCTTCCGATTTCGCTGACTCAGTTACCCTTGAAATTCTCGTCCTCAGCGAAAAACTCTCCGCCCTTACCAAGGAACTTACCGAAATTACCGGCGGCGCTGCCGTTATTACTGATATGGGCGAGCAGTTCGAGGATTTTTCAGAAGTTGTGAAATCCTGAACTTTTCATTTGTATATAGTATAGAAAATTTTTCATTACCCTAAAGGGTTTTCCGGATTTTTTGCGTATATGTATTTGAAACGAGGTGATATCATGACCGTCCGTGAACAAACCGAGATTACCGAAGCAGGTATCCTCTCAAAGTACGCCTGCACAAGCACCGACCCGGAAAACACAAGGCGTGTGCGGCAGGAGGAAAAATGCCCCTACAGGACTGAATTCCAGCGTGACAGGGACAGGATACTCCACTGTAAATCATTCCGGCGGCTTAAACGTAAAACTCAGGTCTTTCTCTCCCCTGTGGGCGACCACTACCGCACAAGACTCACCCATACCCTCGAAGTGGCTCAGATAGCACGCACTATTTCCCGTGGTCTGCGCCTGAACGAGGATCTTACCGAAGCTATCGCCCTGGGTCATGACCTGGGTCACTCCCCTTTCGGTCACTGCGGCGAGGCTGTCCTCGATGATATTTGCCCCCACGGATTCAAGCATTACCTGCAAAGCGTTCGTGTGGTGGAAACTCTCGAAAAGGACGGCGCTGGACTGAACCTTACATGGGCTGTCCGCAACGGTATCGAGTGCCATACAAATATGACCGCCGCTACAAGAGAAGGCTGCGTTGTGCGCCTGGCGGACACTATCGCTTACATAAACCACGACATCGAGGACTCCATCAGGGCTGGCGTTCTCAGCGCCGCAGAACTCCCCGACGAGTGCGTGAAGATACTTGGCAACACCAAAACCAAGCGCATCACTACCCTCATCGGCTCGGTCATCGACCACGGCGCTTTCGACATCGACTTCCAGCCCCGTATCCGAAAAGCACACGACGACCTGCGCTCTTTCATGTTCGCTAAGGTCTATACCAACCCTGCCGCTAAGCAGGAGGAGGAAAAGGCTGAACGGCTTCTCAGGAAACTGTACAGCTATTTCTGCGAGAATACTGCCAAGCTTCCCCCGGAATACCGGAAAATAGCCGATTCCGAGGACGCTGACCGGGCAGTTTGTGACTATATATCAGGTATGAGCGACGGCTACGCTGTCGACCTTTATACCGAACTGTTTGTACCTAAATTCTGGAAGTGAGGTGGGGATATGGCTCGTGACGAATTCATCGAGCGTCTTAGAAGCTATAACCAGATCGAGGACGTTATGAGCTCCTACGTCAGCCTGAAACGTGCCGGCCGCAACTTCGTCTGCGTCTGCCCTTTCCACTCGGACAAGAACCCCTCATGCACCGTTTTCACCGACACCCAATCCTTCTACTGCTTCGGCTGTCAGGCTGGCGGCGACGTTATCACATTCATCGAAAAGATTGAGAACGTTGAGTTCCCTGATGCGGTGAAGATCCTGGCAGAACGTGCCGGACTGGAAGTGCCGGAGTATAACGGAAAATCCAAGTCCGACAGCGAACTGCGCACCAAGATCTACGAAATGAACCGCCTTGCCGCTAATTTCTACTACGTCTGCCTTACAAAAGGCGACAGCAGCGCCGGTCGGGACTACTTCGCAATGCGGAAGATATCCCCCCAGACCATTCGCCGGTTCGGTCTGGGTTATGCGCCGAATGCCTGGGAGATGCTCACTAATTTCCTCAAAGGCAAGGGCTATACCGAGGACGAAATTGAAGCCGCCTGGCTGGGAAAACGTACCAGAAACGGTGGTTTCGTTGATATGTTCCGCAACAGGGTCATGTTCCCTATCGTCAATAAAAGCGGCAATATCATCGGATTCGGCGGCAGAGTTCTGGACGACTCAAAGCCTAAGTACCTGAATACCGGCGAGACTAAGGTATTCGACAAGGGGCGGAATCTGTTCTCCTACAACCACGCAAGAGAGTCCGACCTGAAACAAATAATCCTCTGTGAGGGGTATATGGACGTTATCGCCCTCGACCAGGCGGGTTTCCCGAACTCCGTCGCCACCCTGGGCACGGCTATCACCCCTGACCAGGCAAGGCTTATCCGGGGCATCGCTGACGAGGTCATCATCTCCTACGATATCGACTACGCCGGTCAGACTGCCGCTGTCAAGGCTATACGCCGGTTCAATGAAGCCGGTGTCAAGGCGAGAGTGCTGAAGGTCGAGGACGCTAAAGACCCGGACGAGTACCTTAAAAAGTTCGGTGACTCCGGCTATCGCCACCTCATCAGCAAGGCGCAGGACGCTATGTCCTTCCTCCTTGACAGGAATCTGGAGGGCTGCGATATGGATACCCCGGAGGGCAGGACTGCTTACCTGGAAAAGTGTCAGCCTATACTGCAAAGTATCTTCGACACCCCTGGATACCCGGTCTACAGTGCCGCAGTCGCAGAAAGATGCCGGATACCTCAGTACTCCCTGGACGATATGATAAAGTCCGGCAACATCAAAACCAAACGTATCGAGAAGAAAAAGGAATGGCGCAATATCCGCACAAATGCTGCGCCTGTCAAGGACGATATCAACCCGGACGCTGTAAAGTTCCGCAAGGAATCCGGCGCTGAGGAACAGATATTATGCTACCTTATCCGCAAGCCCGAAAAGGCGGCTCTCCTGAAAAAGGACGCTCCGCCGGAAGTTTTCGTCACCGCCTTCCACAG
Source organism: uncultured Ruminococcus sp. (assembly GCA_946612185.1). Lineage (GTDB taxonomy): Bacteria > Bacillota > Clostridia > Oscillospirales > Ruminococcaceae > Ruminococcus. Next base: position 7,155 of record CAMOEP010000024.1, on the reverse strand, counting down.
GAAAGTATACGAGGCGATAATGGAAAATATGTCCGATTCCGAATACTTCTCCCTCTCCCTGCTCGCTCAGGTGCTTACACCCGACGAAATGGGCAGAATAAGCGGTATCATCGCCCGTCACAGCGATGTTGCCCTGAATGATGCGGTCATTCACGACTGTATCAGCGTGCTGAAAAAACATAAGGACGCTCCCCCCTCCGAGGATATTTCCGATGAGGAACTGCGCCGGAAGTTCAGCTCCAAAAAACACTGACAACGCACAAGCGATTTTATAAACAGGAGGAATTCTTATGGATTCAAGAAAGAACACTATTGACGCTCTCATCGAAAGAGGACAGGCTAACGGCAAACTGACAACCAAGGAGATCACTGACGCTCTGGAGGAAATGAGTTTCAGCGCCGAGCAGATCGACAGCGTTTACGAAAAGTGCGAGGAACTGAACATCGAGATCGTTGAGGATATGAGCCTTGACCCCGACCTGAGAATAGGTCTGGACTCCGGTCTTACTGATGACCTGGAAATGGCTCTTTCCACCGAGGGTATCGCTATCGACGACCCTGTTAAGATATACCTCAAGGAGATAGGCAGAGTTCCCCTGCTTTCCACCGAGGAGGAAATCGAACTTGCTCAGCGTATGGCTAAGGGCGACAGATACGCCAAGAAGCGCCTTTCCGAGGCTAACCTGCGTCTGGTTGTAAGTATCGCTAAGAAGTACGTCGGCAGAGGTATGCAGTTCCTTGACCTTATCCAGGAGGGAAATCTGGGTCTTATCAAGGCTGTTGAGAAGTTCGACTACACCAAGGGCTTCAAGTTCTCTACCTACGCTACATGGTGGATACGTCAGGCTATCACAAGAGCTATCGCTGACCAGGCAAGAACTATCAGAATCCCTGTCCATATGGTTGAGACTATATCCAGAGTTAAGAAAATTTCCAGCCAGATCGTCCACGAGGAAGGTCACGAGCCAAGCCCTGAGGAGATCGCTGAGAAGATGAATATGCCCGTGGACAAGGTTCGTGAGATCATGCGTGTGGCTCAGGACCCCGTTTCCCTGGAAACTCCTATCGGTGAGGAGGAGGACAGCCACCTGGGTGACTTTATCCCCGACGACGACGCTCCCGCTCCTGCTGAGCAGGCTTCACACACCCTCCTGAGAGAACAGCTTAACGAGGTTCTCAGCACTCTTACCGACCGTGAGGCTAAGGTTCTCAAGCTTCGTTTCGGTCTGGAGGACGGCAAGGCTCGCACTCTGGAGGAGGTCGGACAGCAGTTCGACGTTACCCGTGAGCGTATCAGACAGATCGAGGCTAAGGCACTCAGAAAGCTCCGCCACCCCAGCCGCAGCAAGAAGGTCAAGGACTTTCTGGAATAATTGACCGCATAATAAGAAAAACCCGGAGTTCCGCAAGGTTCTCCGGGTCATTTTTTAGGCAACACAGCACAAAGATTGTGGTGCAGATGCTATCTTCTGATAACTGATTCTGTGTACATAAGGGGTATGGACGCTTTCAGCACGGCGCTGGTCTTTACCTTGAATCCGTTGTCCTCAAGGAATTCATGGTAGGCGTTTCTGTCCCACTTCGCCTCGAATACTATTCCGCATTTTTCAAGCAGTCCGGAAGTGAAACGAGCCATAAGTCCGGGAGTTTCATGTATGAAATTCGGCGCAATGAGCAGTCCCTCCGGGCGCAGTACCCGCTTTATCTCAGCGAGAACCTTCTCCGGCTCAGGGATTATGTGAAGCGCATTGGATATTATCACCGCATCGAACATATCGTCCTCAAAGGCAAGGTCGGAAGCGTCAGCCTTCATAAACCGCAGATTCTCCGGCACTTTGCCACGCTTTGCCTGGGAGAGCATATTCTCCGAGAAGTCAGTAGCAAGGTATGATGCGGCAGTTTCGGCGGTATTCTTTGATATCAGCCCCGTTCCGGCAGCCAGTTCCAGCACCTCACGCCCGTATATCTCCTTGCGGATGCGGCGGTACATTTTCTCGTAAGCGCTCTGGTTCTGGCGCATGAAAATATTGTAGAACGGTGCGTAAAAGTTCCATATTTTAGCGTCATTTCGTTTCATAGTGTCCTCCTTTTCATTCTTTGCTGATAAGGTATGCACGGCATGGTGCGCCGTCGCAGCCACCAAGATTCAGGGGTACGGCACTGAGGAAATAATGCCCCTCAGCCACGTCAGCAAGGACTATCCCCTCCAGAAGCACCACACCTGCGCCGAGAAGAATCAGATGCACCTGCGCAGGCGCATCTTCCGGTCCAACGGTCTGGCTCTCGTTGCCTATGAGGACTATTCCGGACTCTGCGAATACCTTTGCGGCTTCGGCGGTAACAGTCGCCCTGCCTGCGATAAGGATACGCTCAGACTGCGCCTTTGCTAAGATATTCTCAGCATCACTTGCGGTAACGTCCCCCTCATGCCGGAAAACGAAGCAGTCACCGACGAAGGGAGTCAGCCCCATTTCGTCAACCGCCCTGCCGCCGCTGATGAAGTGAAGTGGAGCATCGACGTGAGTGCCGTTGTGGGCGCACATAGAAAACTCAGTCAGGTTGCAGATTTCGCCGTTTTCTATGCACATTATCCGGCGGCGCTCAGGCTTCGGGTCGCCGGGAAAAACCTTGCAGGAAAAGACCTCCTGGGAAATGTCAATTATCATGGTCAGCCTCCGAATTATGCGAAAGTTGAGGCTCTGCCCTCGGTGAATCGCCACTGACCGCCGGTTTTTTTCAGGCACAGTTTAAGCTGCAAGTTCCAGGAGCGGCGGCTTGTACCGAAAACAGCAGCATCGACGCTGCTTTTGCCGATAAGCCAAGCGCTGTCACCGATGATGCGGTAGTTCAGGTCTTCGTGGACTGCGGCAAAGTAGTTGAGAGTACCGTCGAGGATAGCGGCGATGTAGTCCTGGCGGGACTGGCGCTGACCGGTCATGTGAGTCAGGACGAAATGCTCGTCGAGCAGGGCTTCGAGTGCAGGTTTGTCCTTATTTATCATGGCGGTATACATATCGCTGTAAAGTTTTTCGATTATTTGCTGTTCATTCATAGAAAAGTCTCCTTTCAGTTTTTACTGGTAAATTGTTTTACGCTAATAATTACTCTGTACCATTACAAACACGGTTGTGCGACGTAAAAAGTACTGTTTCTGTCAAGGTAAGCGAGTTAATGAGAAGAAAAATCTATTACTCTGTCGCATATTTCAAGGGCTGCCGGGCGGTGCGTTACAATAACTACCGTCTTATCCGTCATGCTCCGCAAATTCTGAAGCACCCGCCTTTCCGTATTCTCGTCCAGGGCACTGGTGGACTCGTCCAGCAAAAGCACCGGACTTCCCGAAAATATCGCCCTCGCAATCGCAATACGCTGCATCTGTCCCTCCGAAAGTCCTGCGCCTCGCTCACCAAGCAAGGTATCAATACCATTTTCCAGTTCCGTCAGAAAATCGTCTGCACAAGCTATTTTCAGCGCATTATTTATCCGCTCGTCGTCATTCATGCCACTCTTGTCCGCAAAGCTGACCACCTCCCGGATAGTTCCGCTGAAAAGCTGGTTTCCCTGGGGAACGTAGGCGAAAAGCCTGTGCCAGCGTGAGGAAAGTTCGCACTCCTCGCCAGTATTATCGCTCAGATAGCGCACACCGCCGTCAAGCTTGTATATACTCATCAGAAGCTTGAGAACAGTGGACTTTCCACAGCCGCTATGTCCGGTAAATGCGACGTATTCGCCCTTTTTGATGTCCACACTGATATTATCCAGAACCAGCGGCATTGCGTCCTTTGAAAGACTCTCTATGCTATCGACTGCCGGGAAGTAAGTAAACTGGGCATTCCTCAGACCGAAAGAACCCAGCCGCTCCTGGTAGAACGAAACTATCTCGCCGGAGGAAAGCGGCTCGCTGTCGCTGTCGTCGGGGAACTGCTCTATCTCCATAAGACGCTCCGCACTTGCAGTCATTGCGTAGAACTTTGGCAGATAACCGGTAAGGTTCGCAAAAGGAGACTGGATCTGCGAAATAAGCTGAGTTATGGCGGTAAGTGTACCATAGCTGATAGTGCCGTTGAGAATACCGTATCCGCAGTAGGCAGCGCCAAAAAGGTACATACCATTCATCGCCAGACCGAAGCCGGTATTGCATATATTTGAGAAGTGGTTCTTGCGCATACGGGCGGACTTATGGTCGTCCATGCGCTCGTTCGCCTCCTTCTCGGTACGTTCCTCGGCGGCAAAGGAGCGTATCATCATCATGCTTCCGATATGTTCTTGCAGGAATATCCGCAGTTTTCCGTCTTTTTCCTGAACTTTTCTGTGCAGCTTCTTCATTTTCTTCCGGAAAAGGTAAGTTACCAGCAGCATAACAGCACCGCAGGGCAGGAGTATACAGGCGAAGCGCCAGTCCAGGGCGATCATCATGACCACGGCGCTTATCATCTTCACCACCATGCCAACCAGTCCGGGGACGATCTCCACATAGTTGTTAGTGACTACTACCGTATCATTGGTCAGCCTGTTCAGCCACTCGCCGGAGTGGACGGCACTTACGCTTGCGAAGTCCTTGCGGAGGATATTGCGCATCAGACGTGACTTGAAGATATTCTCAATAGTGGACTTGGAAAGTTCGGTGAGCCAGCGGATAAAGGTATTCACCGCCACCTGACCCATGACCAGAAGCAGCGCCAGCAGGACACTGTGGAAGAAACCGGCTCTGTTGTGTGCGGCGGCGTTGTCCACGATATTTCGCATAAGGAGGGCGTAGAGAACGCCGCTTGCGCCGCTGACAGCCTGGGCGATGATGAGGACGAGTATATAAAGTTTCTTATTACCGGGGACTTTGTAAAGCCATTTAACAGCATTATTTTGCATTATATTTCCTCCGCCTGTAAATTTTTCTGAGTTTCATAATGCATCTGATAATGAAAGCCCTGACCGGGAAGAAGTCGCACCAGATGTGGACGTAGAGGCGGTAGCGCCAGTCGGTAACGGGGATAGACTTACCGTTGCGGACGACTTCGGAGAGAACGCCGATGATGTGGCGGTCAGTGATGCCGGACTCGGTGTGCCAGCGGTTGTCGCCGCAGATAAGGTAGTCATGGGGGCGAACCTTTAGGATACGGTGGAGGACGTACTGACCGCTGTCACGGCGGTACAGTGGAACGTCATATTTTTTCAGCCGGGAATTTGGGCGTTTTTTGATGACCAGCAGGTCTTTATCCTGGCGGATAAGGGGCATCATGCTGTCACCGACGTTGGTATAGATAAGCTTACCATTTTTTTGCAATTGTTCTTCAAACGTAGATTTACTCATAACATATTCCTCCTAACAACTATATTATACCACGCTCCTCCCCATAAATCAAGCTGCGTCAGCTTGACCACCCCCACGGTGTCGCTCGTTAACTCGCTCACTATTTTAGAAACGGTGCTTTTGCCGTCGCTCAACCGTGTTTTCCTTGGGACAAAGTTCTATTCAAGTATTTCTGGAAACTGCTGTTTTTGGGGTTCTATCGGTGAACTCTGTACCAAGCAGAATAAGGTTGAGCGACGGCAAAATGTGATGTTCTGAAACAGTGAGCGAGTTAACGAGCGACAACGTGGGGGCGGTCAAGCTGGCACAGCTTGCAAGCGACACCGTGGGGGTGGTCAAGCTGACGCAGCTTGAGCGTGGGGGCGGTCGAGCTGGCTTCAACTCGTGATATATATTTATGATATATCTGTTGAAAAATTGGGAGGAATATGTTATACTTATAATATATGTTCCGCTTTTGCGGAAAATGGGAAATCGCAGCCCTTCTGCCTACAGGTCTGCATCATATTTCAGAGAGGGAAATCATTATGACAAATATTGCTGTAGCACAATCCGGCGGCCCTACCTGCGCCATTAACGCTTCACTGGTCGGCGTTTTCAGAGAAGCACTCAAAGTCTCCGAGATAGACGCTGTTTTCGGCTCTATCAACGGCATCGAGGGTATCATCGACAACCACCTCGTCGATATCAAGACCATCATCACCTCCAACGAGGATATGGAACTCCTCCGCCAGACCCCTTCCACCGTTCTCGGCTCTTGCAGATATAAACTGCCCGACTGGAACGATCAGCCTGAGATCTATGAGAAGATCGCCAATACCCTGAAACAGCGTAATATCGGCGCTTTCTTCTACATTGGCGGCAACGACTCTATGGACACCGTTAACAAACTGTCTGAGTACTTCGCTGAGATCGGTCTGGACGTTAAGGTCATCGGTATCCCCAAAACTATCGACAACGACCTCTGCATCACCGACCATACCCCCGGTTTCGGTTCAGCCGCTAAGTATGTGGCTACAACTATGCACGAAATTACCCGTGACAGCATCGTTTACAGTATCCCTTCCGTTACCGTGGTCGAGATCATGGGCAGACACGCCGGCTGGCTCACCGCTTCAAGCGCTGTTCTTCACGCTATGGGCGAGACTGCTCCCCACCTGATATACGTTCCGGAAGTTTCGTTCTCACTGGAAGGATTCCTCACCGATGTCCGCCAGCAGATGTCCAAGCATAAGGCTGTTATCGTGGCTGTTTCCGAGGGTATCGAAGTTCCCGACGGCGTGCAGTCCGGCGAAGTTGACAACTTCGGTCACAAGTACCTCTCCGGTATCGGCAAGTACCTTGAGGACGTTATCCGCAAGGAGATCGGCTGCAAGGTTCGTTCCATTGAGCTGAACGTTATGCAGAGATGCTCCTCTCACTTAGCTTCCAAGACCGATATCGACGAGGCTGAGGCTATCGGTGCAGCAGGCGTAAGATGCGCACTCTCCGGCAAGACCGGCAAGGTAATGGTGTTCCGCAGAGTTGAGGACGTGCCGTATACCGTCGTTATCGACTCCGCTAACGCTTCTCAGATCGCAAATAACGAGAAGTTCCTGCCGAAGAAGTTCATTAATTCCTCCGGCAATAATATCAGAGACTTTGCCCTTGACTACTTCCTGCCCCTTATCCAGGGCGATATCAACCTTATCACCGAAAAGGGAATCCCCAAGCACTTCGCAATACATGAATCAGTCCTGAAATAAATCTTACCCCGGAAATGGCTTGTTACTGCCGTTTCCGGGGTATTTTCATTTAAGGCAACACCGCACAAAGACCGCCTGACGGCTTTGCAGCGCATATACTTG
>CAMOEP010000023.1 GCA_946612185.1 uncultured Ruminococcus sp. | reverse complement strand
GCAATAGTGCCGTTTTTTCATAGCAGGCGATCGGTACGGATTTCTCTGATATAACCGAAAAACAGCAAGTTTACCAAAGTTCTTGGATAGAACTTCGTACCAAGGAAAACAAGGTTGAGCGACGAATAAAGTACCGTTTCTGTTAGGTAAGCGAGCCGTCAGGCAAGCGTCAACGTGGGTGCGGTCAAGCTGGCTCCAGCTTGGCAGCTTGCTTGACAAAAGGGGGATAGTGTGGTATAATAAGGCTGCAAATCTGTGTCAGCAGCAGTTTTGCACCGCTTTTCCCGTGAGTCACAATAGGGAGAAAGTTATGAAATTTACCAAAATGCACGGAATCGGCAACGATTACGTTTATGTTAATTGCTTTGACGAATCAGTCAGCGAGCCGGAAAAACTTTCGGTAGTGGTCAGTGATGTCCGCAAGGGCATTGGCTCTGACGGTCTGGTGCTTATCATGCCCTCCGATAAGGCGGACGTTCGCATGAGAATTTTCAATGCGGACGGCTCTGAGGCGAAAATGTGCGGCAATGCTACCAGATGCATCGGAAAATACGCCTATGAAAGGGGTCTTGTCTCCAAGGATGATATGACCTTGGAAACAAATTCCGGCATCAAGCGCCTGCACCTCACCGTCAGCGGCGGTCGTGTTGAACTTGTTACCGTGGACATGGGCAAGGCTGTGCTTGAACCCCAAAATATCCCGATAAACAGCGATTTAGAGCGGTTCGTGAACCAGCCTGTCGAGGTTTGCGGAACTACCTGGGGCATCACCGGCGTTTCTATGGGCAACCCCCATGCGGTCGTGTTCGTGGACGATGTGGACAGTCTTGACCTGGAAAAGCTGGGTACTCATTTTGAGAACCACAGCCTGTTCCCTGACAGGGTAAATACCGAGTTTATCGAGAGAATTGATAGCCATACACTTAAAATGCGTGTCTGGGAACGTGGCAGCGGAGAAACTTTCGCCTGCGGTACTGGTGCGTGCGCAAGTGCGGTTGCGGCTGTCCTGAACGGTTTTTGCCCATATGATGAGGAGATCCTCATTCACCTGCGTGGCGGCGACCTCATTATCACCTACCGCAAGGACGGTACGGTCATCATGCAGGGCGGGGCTGACTTCATCTGCGATGGCGAAATGAGCGACGATTACATAAACGATGCAAAGGAGAAAATTGTATGCCGGGACTGAACGAAAATTTCCTGAAACTGGAAAAGAATTATCTTTTTATAAATATTGCTAAAAAACTTAACGTTTTCAAGGCTCAGCACCCTGAAGCTGACGTTATCCGCATGGGAATTGGCGACGTTACACTGCCTATCCCGGAGGTCATCACAAGCGCTATGAAGCAAGCCTGCGACGAGATGAGCGTCAAGGAGACTTTCAAGGGCTATGAGGACAGCGGCGCTGGCTACGACTTCCTCAGAGAGGCTGTTTCCGGCTATTATAAAAGCTTCGGTGCGGACGTTCCGGCTTCGGATATCCGCATAAACGACGGCGCTAAGAGCGATTGCGGCAACATCGTTGACATTTTCAGCGACGATAATATTATCCTGGTCACTGACCCGGCGTACCCGGTATATGTGGACTCGAACCGTATGAATGGCAGGCAGATAATCTTCGCAGATTCCAACGAGGAAAACGGCTTCGCTGCAATGCCTGACCCAAGTATCCATGCGGATATCATCTACCTCTGCTCGCCCAATAATCCCACCGGCTCGGTGTATACTTCGGCGCAGCTCAGGGAGTGGGTGGACTACGCAAAGGCTAACAAGGCGGTCATAATCTACGACAGCGCTTATGAGGCTTTCATCACTGACCCGGACGTTCCCAGAAGCATTTACTGCATCGAGGGCGCAAAGGAAGTGGCTATCGAGATGTGTTCGCTCTCTAAAACTGCTGGATTTACCGGCATGAGATGCGGATATACCGTCATTCCGGAGCAGCTTAAAGTTACCGCCTCCGACGGCAGCGAGGTAAGTCTCGCACAGCTTTGGGGCAGAAGGCAGGGCAGCAAGTTCAACGGAGTATCTTACCCCGTACAGAGGGCGGCTGAGGCTGTTTTCACCGAGGAGGGACTCCGCAGCATCAGGGAGAATATCGCTTACTATCAGGAGAATGCCCGCATCATCGCTGACACGATGCGCTCACTGGGTGTGAAGTTCACAGGCGGCGTAAATTCGCCGTATATCTGGTTCAAGTGCCCCGGAGATATGGGAAGCTGGGACTTCTTCGACCTTATGCTTGAAAAGATCGCAGTTGTTGGAACTCCCGGCGCTGGCTTCGGCAAGAACGGCGAGGGCTGGTTCAGACTGACCTCATTTGGTGACAGACAGCGCACTATCGAAGCAATGGAGCGCTTTGCAAGTCTTGTTAAATCAATGTAATAATTGCGTTGCCGCAGTGCTGGGAGTTTTCCGGCACTGCGGTTTTTGTATTACCATAATTAAATGAACAGTCCGACCGGAAAAATCCCCAAAAATATGCCGGATTTTCCGCTTAAATCCGCTTTGTCCGGGGATTGACAAAGCTATATAAAAGTGATATAATATAAAAAATAGGCTGTTTTACGACACGTCAGCCCCTTTTTTATGGGCTTTTATATGTTTGTCAAATCGTGCCATATTCTACTGATGTACTATATTTTGGGAGGAATCGTTGATATGAAGATCTGTCTGGTAGGTTCAAGCGGCGGTCACCTGACGCACCTGTATATGCTCAAGCCTTTCTGGAAGGACAAGGAGCGCTTCTGGGTAACTTTCAACAAGGAGGACGCAAGGAGTATCCTCAAGGGTGAAAAGCGCTACTCCTGCTATTTCCCTACAAACCGCAATATTAAGAACCTTTTGAAGAATACTGTCCTGGCATTCAAGGTGCTGCGTGCTGAGAAGCCCGACCTCATCATCTCATCAGGTGCGGCTGTTGCTGTGCCCTTCTTCTGGCTGGGCAAGCTTTTCGGCGCTAAACTGGTATATATCGAGGTTTTCGACAGGATCGACAAGCCCACTCTCACCGGTAAGCTGGTCTATCCCATTACCGACCTCTTTGTTGTTGAGTGGGACGAGATGAAGAAGGTTTACCCCAAGGCTGTGAACCTGGGAAGCATTTTCTAAAGCGGAGGGCTATGATATGATTTTTGTAACAGTTGGTACTCACGAGCAGCCTTTCAACAGACTGCTTATCGAAATGGATAAATTAAAGGAATCCGGCGTTATCAAGGAAGATGTTATAATCCAGACCGGCTTTTCCACATATGAGCCGAAGTATTGCCAGTGGAACAAGCTCTACCCCTATCAGGAAATGCTGGAAATGGTGGACAAGGCTCGCATCGTCATCACTCACGGCGGCCCTTCAAGCTTCATCATGCCTCTCCAGGTGGGCAAGATACCGATAGTTGTCCCCAGAAAGAGCCGCTTCAATGAACACGTCAACGATCATCAGGTTGATTTCTCAAAAGCCGTTGCTGAGCGTCAGGGAAATATCATCGTCGTTGAGGACGTGGCAAAACTGGGTCAGATACTCACCGACTATGACAAGATCGTGGCTGATATGCCCGCATCCATGAAAAGCAATAACAGCGTGTTCAACGAGCGCCTGGAAAAGCTTGTGCAGAGGTTATTTAAATGAGCGGAGAGAATAAATTCAAAGTGGGAATACTTTCAATGCAGCGAATTTTCAACTATGGTTCGTTCCTGCAAGGCTACGGTCTGAAAAGTATCCTCACGGAACTGGGCTGCGATGTGCAGTTCGTGGACTATCACCCCGGCAAATGTCTGGTTGATTCACAGGAGAAAACGGGTATCCTCCGTAAGCTGTCAAAGGCTGCGGAGGTACTGCGCTATAAAGCACCTTTGCCGGAAAAGCTGAAGTTTATAAAGTATAAGAAAAACTATGCTGCAAATTACTTTCCGCTGCTGGGTATCGACGAGAATATGAACTATTCCCCGGAACTTGATCTGCTGGTCATCGGCAGCGACGAGGTTTTCAACTGCGTTCAGGATAACACAAATGTGGGTTTTTCTCCGGAACTTTTCGGCAACGGTCAGAAAGCTAAGTCGATTATCAGCTACGCCGCATCTTTCGGCAATACCACTATCGAAAAGCTGGAAAATTACCATGTTGACGGAACTGTTGGCGAGTGGCTGGGAAAATTCGACGCTATCTCCGTCCGTGACGCTAACAGCGGCAAGATCGTGAAGAAGCTTCTGGCAAAAGAACCGGTCTACAACCTTGACCCCGTCCTGGCTTACGACTATGCCGGAAAATGCAGCCGTATCCCCGACAGTGTCCCTGAATCCGGGTATATCATACTCTACGGCTACTCCGGCAGATTCTCCGCAAAGGAATGTGCTAAAATACGCAAAATAGCCGATAAACGCAATCTGAAAGTGTTCTGCATCGGCGGCGTTCAGGACTGCTGCGACAAGTTCATCGACTGTGACCCCTTCAAGGTCATCGCCTATTTCCAGCACGCCGAGGCAGTTATCACTGATACATTCCACGGCAGTATCCTGTCCGTCATCACCCACAGGAACTTCGTTTCGATAATCCGCAGCAGTGGCTATGGCAACGCTGAAAAGCTTTCCGACCTGCTTCTGCGCCTGAAACGTACTGACCGCCGGCTGAAACGGCTCTCAGAACTGGAGGAACTGCTGTTCACTCCCGTGGACTATACCGAGACTGACCGCATCATCGCCCATGAGCGTAAGCGGACTTATGACTATTTATCGAGATTTATCCAGCGAGGACGCAATGAGGACTGAGATAGTTTTATTTGATAAAAAAGAGGACTGCTGCGGCTGCGGAAGCTGTATGAACGTTTGTCCCAAGAGTGCGATATCCATGCAGGAGGACGAGTTCGGCTACAAGTACCCGGCGATAGACACAAATTTGTGCGTTGGCTGCGGACTTTGCCAAAAAGCCTGCGCCTTCCAGAACGGTAAGGTGGAACATGAACCGCTGCTCACCTTTGCGGCAAGTGCCAGAAAGGGCGAGATACTGCGGAAATCTTCCTCCGGCGGACTTTTTGCAGTCCTTGCCGGAAAAACTCTGTCCGAAAACGGCGCTGTATTCGGTGCGGCTTACGACGAACAGCTTCAGGTACGGCATATCTGCATCGAATCAGCCGGGCAGCTTCCTGCCCTGCAAGGGTCGAAGTATGTCCAGAGCGACACCGGGAACACGTTCTCACAGGTGAAAAAAATGCTTCGGGAGGGCAGAAAAGTGCTGTACTCCGGCACTCCCTGCCAGATCGCCGGACTGTACGGCTATCTGGGCGGCGACCAGGAAAACCTTACCACCATTGACCTTATCTGCCACGGCGTTCCGAATGGCAGAATGTTCGGGGACTACCTGAAAAGCCTGGGCAATGTTGAGCGGTTCACCTTCCGTGACAAGTCCATCGGCTGGGGCATCAGCGGCACGTCACTGGTGGACGGAAAGACAGTGAAGATATGGGAAAGCGCCTCGCCGTATGTGTACTACTTCTCAAAAGGCATGATACACCGTGATAGCTGCTACCAGTGCAGGTACGCCTGCAAGAACCGCCCAGCCGACATCACTCTCGGTGACTTCTGGGGCATCGAAAAGCAGCACCCGGAATTCCTCAAGGTTTTCCGCCATGAATGTGGAATTTCCGCCGTTATCGTAAACTCCGAAAAAGGCAAGCGTTTCCTCCGTGACTGTCAGGGTGAACTTGTGCTGAAAAAGTCGGAGTTCGGCAAAGTACAGGCAGGAAATACCCAGCTTCGCCAGCCTTCGGCCCTGTCTCCGAAAAGGGCAGAGATACTGGCACTTTACCGGGACGGCGGCTGGGAGGCTGTCGAAAAGCGCTTTAACGAGAATATCGGTCTGCACAGATACAGCAGCCAGATAAAGAGCTATATTCCGGCTTCCGTAAAAAGTGTACTGAAAAAAGTCAAGCATTGAAAGGGGTAGCATCTTGAAGTCAGTAAAAGATTGGGCAATGTACTACGGAGTGTTAGCACTTCGTAACGTCCTGAACGTCATGAACGTTCTCCCGATAAAGAAAAACCGTATCGTATTCTACAGCTTCAATGGTAAAAATTGCGGCTGCAATCCATACTACATCTGCTCCGCCCTCGCTGAGCGTGACGGCGGAAAATACGAGATGATCTGGGGACTTAAAGACCCGGAAAATCTGGGGGACACCGTTCCTGCCGGCTGTAAAGTGGTAAAATTCCGCTCTCCTAAGTGGTACTACTACATCAAGACCGCAAGAGTTGTAGTCCTCAACGTTCAGGAGGAGGGTGAGGTGGCAAGACGCAAGGGTCAGCTATTTATGCAGACCTGGCACGCAAGCAACGGCTACAAAAAAGTCAGCTACCCGAAAAATGCCCTCGAAAAGAAAAAAATGAAGCTCAGCCATAAGAATTACTCCCTGGTATTCGCCGGCTGCAAGAGCATGGAGGAGCGCAGAGTCCGCAATAGTATGGGATTTTCCGGCAAGGTCATTCCCGGTACTCCCCGTATGGATGTGCTTGTTAACCACGACCGCCCGGACTACCGCAAAAAAGTCCTTGACACCTACGGTCTGCCTGAGGACGCTAAGATACTCCTCTACGCCCCCACATGGAAGAAAGACCGCTCCGACAGCGAGTACGGTCTGGACTACGATGCTGTAAAGAGTGCGCTGGAGAAGAAGTTCGGCGGAAACTGGACTTTACTGGTAAGATTCCACCCGAATATGAAGGTAAGCGGCGATTTTGAGAACGAGTATATCCGCAATGCCACTGACTATCCCGATATGCAGGAACTCCTTTATTCCTGCGATGTGATGATATCCGACTACTCCTCCTGCGTCTGGGACTATTCCTTTACCGGTCGCCCCTGCTTCCTTTTCTGCAATGATTTCGAGGAAAACGGCGGCAACGAAAGCTTTGAGATACCCCTTCAGGAGTGGGGATTCCCGTTCTGCCAGTCAATGGACGAGCTTCTGGAAAGTATCGCTTCATTCGACCCGGAAAGCTACAGAAAGTCCGTGAAAGCCCACCACAAGCAGATGGGTTCATATGAAGACGGCAAAGCCACCGAAAGAGCGTGCAGGATAATCGAAAGCTGCACCCGTAAATAAGTATTTCAAGAGGACAGAAAATATGAAAAGATACAAAAAAGGCTACACTCAGGGCGTTTACGATATGTTCCACATCGGTCACCTGAACCTTATCAACCACGCCAAGGAGCATTGCGATCACCTGGTAGTTGCAGTTAATTCCGACAGCCTTGTGGAGCAGTACAAGCATAAGACTCCCGTGGTATGCGAGGAGGAAAGACGCTATATCGTGGAGAATATCAAGGCTGTTGACGAAGCTGTCATAGCTGATACCCTCGATAAGGTGGAGCAGTTCAAAAAGTATGGCTTCGATGCCATTTTCATCGGTGACGACTGGAAGGGCAACGAAAGATGGAAGCAGACCGAGATAGAACTTCGTGAGTATGGTGTGGATGTGGTGTATCTGCCGCATACACAGGGTATCTCCTCCACAATACTCAGAGAGGAAAAAGGCAATCAGGTGAAAGAATAATGATTAGAGTAATGCAGATAAACCAGGGTGAAAAGTTCGGCGGCGTGTCCTCCATGCTGTTTCACCTTTACCAGCATATAGACAGACAGCAGGTGCAGTTCGACTTCGTTGCGCCCAGAAAGTCCTCATTCTCCACCTGCCGGAGTGAGATAGAGGAAATGGGCGGCCGTATATTTGAACTGAAAGCCGGCGGTTCATTCATTATGAAGAAACTGCGCTTCTGGAAGCGTCTGAAAGACCATATCAACAAAGAGCGCTATGAGATAGTTCATATCAATTCCGGAAGTATACTTTTCAATATCCAGTGCGCATTGGTTGCAAGAGCGTGCCATGTGAGAAAGATAATCGTACATTCCCACAATGCCGGCGCTGACGGCGATATGAAGCAGAAACTTGCCCAGCTTTGCAAGCCCCTGCTTGATATTGCGGCTACCGACTTCCTTGCCTGCTCACATAAGGCTGCGCAGTTCATGTATGTCCCAAGGCGTATCCGGGAGAAGAAGTATATTGTCATAAATAACGGCGTTGATACCGAACAGTTCGCTTTCTCCCAGTCAGTCCGTGATGAATACCGTGCTGAACTGGGCATAAGCAATGATACGGAGGTTATACTCCACGTTGGACGTTTCAGCCGCCAGAAGAACCATGGCTACTTAGTTCGCCTGTTCAAAAAGTATACCAGGAAGTATCCGAAATCTGTGCTTCTGCTGGTGGGCGCAGGCGACCTTAGCGACAGTATCAAGGAACTTGTGAAGAAGCTTGGCATCGAGGATAAGGTGAAGTTCCTGGGACTTCGCAGCGATATCCCCAGCCTTATGGCAGCTTCCGATGTGTTCCTGCTGCCCTCACTCTATGAGGGACTGCCTGTAGTCGGCATAGAGGCGCAGACAAGCGGTCTGCCATGTATTTTCGCAGATACTATCACGAAAGAAGTTGACGTTCTCAGGAATAACTGCTTCATCTCACTGGAGGCAGATGCGGATAAATGGTGCGACAGGATACACGCTGCCGCTTCAAGCCGCAAGGACAGAGAGAGTGCTGCCGCTAAGATATCAGCTAAGGGCTACTCTATCCAGGCATCTGCCAAGACCTTGCTTGATTGCTATTTATCCCGCTAAAGGACAGGTTGCTGTCCTTTAGCTATTATATTTATAAAATAATCTGGAGAGTAATATGAATGAAACTGTATCAATTATTCTTCCGGCATACAATGCTGAGAAGTACTTAAAACGATGCCTGAAGTCGATCGCTGAGCAGACATATCAGCACTATGAGGTGATAATTATAGACGATGGTTCGGCGGATTCTACAGGGAGTATCGCTGACAGCGCTGCCAATGATGACAGCCGTATCAAAGTTATCCACCAGAAGAATTCAGGCGTTTCCGCAGCACGAAATGCCGGACTTCAGAAGGCAGAGGGTAAATATATCGCCTGTGTTGATGCTGACGATGTTATTGAGCCGAAGTACCTTGAAAAATTGGTTGGCTCTATTGAGAAAAGCGGCGCACAGCTTAGTGTATGCAGTTATTATCATACTGATGTTAAACTTAATATTCTGAGGAAATCGTCCCTGGAAGATCAGGTCGTTACCGGTGCGGATATTGTTGAGAAGATGCTCAGATTCCGTAATATTAATTCTGCTATCTGGAATAAACTGTTTATGCTTGATATAATCAGAGATAACGGTATTGCTTTTAACAGCAGATATGCGATCGGTGAGGATATGCTTTTCCTTGCCAATTATTGCACTCATGTTGACAAGGCAGTGATATTATCAGATCATCTTTACAGGTATGTATCAAATCCGGAAGGCGCAATGCTGAGTAAAAAAAGCGGTAAATTTGATACCAAGTGGCTCACTGAATGGAAAGCGGTCAAAGAAACCGAGCGTGTACTGTCAGAGGGCGGTATCAGGTCGGATATGATAAAGGTGAAAAAGCTCCGTATTGCAGATAAGCTGCTTTCAATGACTGCAAAGACCGGCTACAATGATCCGGAACTGAAAAAGGAATTAGCAAAATATCTGCGGAAAAACGTTCGCCTGATCCTGACTACAAGCGATTTTAGTGCGAAAAAGAAATGCACCTGTATGCTGAATGTGATATATCCAGGCTGGCACAGGTTTGTAAAGTAGGAGGAAAATTGCAAGATGACAGCATACTTCATTATGTTCTTGATCTCGGAATTTTTCGCCGTAGCAATGTTAAAAATCAAGTTTATTGGGAGACCTGACGAAAAGGGAAAGATTCAGACACAGACATCTGTGATACTGAAAAATGCAGTATTTTTCCTTACGGCGCTCCCGTTTTTTGTGATAGCCGCACTCCGCTATAACCTGGGTACAGACTATATCGTTTACAAGCACCTGCAAATACCGGAAGTAATGCGTGGTATCAATGACCGAGTTGAGTTCATGTACCGCATCATCATAAAAATTGGTATGGCGATGGGCGATGCACAGTGGGTGTTCATAATCACCCATTTCCTGATAATACTGTTTATCTGGCTTGCTATGAGAGAGTCGGACGATTTGTGCATGAGTATATTTGTATTTATGTTCAGCAGTTCGTTCAATATCTCACTTAACATCATGCGTCAGTACATATGCATCGCAATATGTGTCTATGCAACAAAGTATATCTATGAAAAGAAGATAGTACCATATTACGCACTTGTAGCTATAGGTACACTTTTCCACACAACAGGCGTTATCTTTCTCCTTTTCTATCCGCTTAGCCGGATAAAGCTGAAGCCAATGCTGCCGCCTGTTATATCATTAGTATGTTTTGCAGCCGCATCAGTAGCAAGAATGGCGCTCTCATTCCTCACAAGGATACTTGAGAACTATGCGCATTATATGGATAATGATAAATACGACAAAAATGACACTCAATACGACCTTGTGCTTGTAGAATTTGTCATACTTGCAATAGGCTGTTTTGTGGATTATCTGTATAAAGACCCGATAACTGACAATAAGCTGCTGAAAAAGCTGAAATTGCCTAAGAAAACATACATACCCGTTATCAGTGACGCTATGCAGGAAGACCTGAAATTTCGCACATACACATTGATACAAACCTTTGCAAGCGTATTTGCGTGTCTGTCAGGTATAATCCCGAACAGCACGAGAATAATCCTTATCCCTGTTATTGGTCAGATAATATACGTTCCTATGGTGCTGAAAAGGGCGAAGAAGATCTCGAAAGACCTGTATATCGTAATCACTGCACTCTATATCCTGGCATATTTTGCGATATTCTGGAGAATGATAATCAATAAAAATATGGGTGAGACTAATGAATATCACTCAATATTGTCACTGCTTTAAGGAGGATCTATGAAGAACATTTTTCTACAAGCTTATTATCATGGTAATCTTGGAGATGATCTATTTATAAAGATACTCTGTCAGCGCTACCCGGATATAAGGTTTGACCTTATAATCGCAGGTAATAATGATAACCGTATTGATAGTATCCCTAATCTTAATCTTATTCGCCGTGACGTGGCTTACAGGGTAAAAAACAAACTCATTACCGGCTTTACTAAGAAAAGTATGGCTTCACGCATGGCAGCCAGAAGTGAATGTGCAATTCTGCTTGGCGGATCAATGTTCATGGAAATGGGCGAGAGTAAGTGGAAGCGTATTCTGGCAGGATACAGGGAAATATGTTCAGCCGCTCCGCATTACTTCATTATCGGTGCTAATTTCGGCCCGTACCATACTGATGGATTCCTGAAAGAATACCATGACTTTTTCGCTGATACTGATTCAGTATCGTTCAGAGATAAATGGTCTGCACAGCTTTTCCCGGACATAAAAAATATAAGCTGTTCACCGGATATCGTGTTCCAGCTTGATATGCCGAAAGCTGAAAAGAAAAAGAGGATAGCTGTTTCACCGATATGGATTGATGATCGTGAAGAATTTGCCGGTTCAGATAGGTATTACAGTACACTTGCTAAGTTTTGTGATGAGGCAGCAGGCAAAGGCTATGAGATCGACCTTATTGGTTTTTGCCGTGAGCAGAATGATGATCGTGCCTGCGGGAAGATAGTGTCCAATGCGTCAGATGATGCTAAGAAATATATTCATACAGTAATATACAATGGCGATATTGACAGTGTGCTTAGCGTTATCGCTTCCGCAGAAGCAATGGTCGCAACACGATTCCATGCAATGATACTTGGATTTCTTGCAGATTGCATGGTATATCCGGTGATCTACAGCAATAAAATGGAGAACGTTCTTAATGATCTTGATTACAAAGGACAGTTTGCCCATTTAAAGACACTTTCACAACTGAATACAGACATGGTTCTTGATGAGAATAACAGAGCAGATATTTCAGAATTTGTTCGTTTGTCACAGAACCAGTTTAATGCACTTGATAAATATTTAGGCAGGAGTAAGTAATGAAATTATCACGAACAAAAAACGCTTCCCGTAATATCGTTTTCGGCGTAATGCTGAAATGCTATCAGATCATCGTGCCGTTCCTTATGAGAACAGCGATGATCTACTTTATGGGAATGAAATATGTGGGACTCAACAGCCTTTTCACTAACGTGCTGCACGTTCTGAACATTGCTGAACTTGGCGTAGGTTCAGCAATGGTGTACAGTATGTACCAGCCGATAGTTGACGATGATTCCGAGACTATATGCGCACTGATGCGGCTTTACCGGAAGTACTACCGTATCATAGGCGGTATCGTGGCTACAGCCGGACTTATCATAACCCCATTTATCCCCAAGCTTATCAAGAGCGACGTGCCGGAGGGAATAAATGTGTATGTACTCTATCTTCTGAACCTGAGTGCAACAGTGCTTTCCTACTGGCTTTTTGCCTACAAGAACAGTATCTTGCAGGCACACCAGAGAAATGACCTGATAAGTAAAGTAACACTTATAACAAATACCATACAGTACGTCCTCCAGCTTCTTGTCATAATCTTCCTGAAAAGCTACTACGTCTATATCCTGGTAATGCTGGTAACTCAGGCGGCGACCAATATCACAACAGCCTTTGTTTCCCAGAAGCATTACCCACAGTTCCAGCCGAAAGGCGAGCTTACCAAGGAAAAAGTTGCAAGTATAAATAAGCGTATCCGTGACCTGTTTACATCGAAGATAGGTGCTATTGTTGTAAACTCCGCCGACACTATCGTAATATCCGCATTTCTTGGACTTACAGTGCTGGCGATATACCAGAATTACTACTTCATACTTTATTCACTCATCAGCGTTATCACGATCGTATTCCAGTCCTGTACCGCAGGCGTAGGAAACAGCATCATCGTTGAGACTAAGGAGAAGAATTTCACTGACCTTAAAAAGTTCACGTTCCTGATCATGTGGATATCCGGAATGTGCAGCGCTTGTCTGCTTTGCCTGTATCAGCCGTTCATGGAGATATGGGTAGGTAAGAAAAATCAGCTTGAATTCTCAGCAGTTATATGCTTCTGCATCTACTACTTCATATACGAGATCAACCAGCTTCTCAATATGTACAAGGACGCAGCCGGTATCTGGCATGAGGACAGATTCCGCCCGCTTGTAACAGCCGCTACCAACCTTGTGCTGAACATTATCCTTGTAAACTTCTGGGGAATTTACGGCGTTATCCTCTCTACAGTCATATCAATGCTGTTGGTAGGTATGCCCTGGCTGCTTCACAACCTGTTCACAGTACTCTTTGAGAAGAAGTTCCTGAAAGGCTACCTGAGCCATATCCTGCTTTATACGGCAGTAAGCGCACTTGCCTGCGTTTGTGCGCTGGGAGTATGCAGTCTGATACCTATGGGCGGTATACTTGGCTTCATCGTCAAGGGCATCGTGTGCATAGTTATTACTAACGTGATCTTCGTTCTGTTCTACAATAAGCGTGCGGAGTTTGGTATGAGTATACAGCTTGTGGACAAAATGCTCCACGGAAAGCTACTGAAAATCATGCCGTTCCTTAAAAAGAAAATAAGCGGCTAAGGGGGAGAGAGTATGGAAAAGGAAGTTTTCAGGAAAATATCCTATGATATGATATACCTGGTAAGATGCGCAATGTACGGCGTAAAACCTGACAAAAACCGTGTGGAAGCAATGGATCTGGAAGCGCTTTTCGACGTTTGCCAGACACATATCCTGACAGCCTGCACCGCCTATGCGCTGGAGTCCGTAGGAGTCCGTAACAAGGCGTTCACCGATGCAAAGGAAAAGGCAGTCCGGAAGAATATCCTGCTGGACGTTGAGCGAGCCGGGATACTTTCCTCACTGGAGCAGGAGGGGATATGGTATATGCCCCTGAAAGGCGCACTTCTGAAAGACTGGTACCCGAAGCTTGGCATGAGGCAGATGTCCGATAACGACATTCTTTGCGACCCTGAGTTCCGTGAGAAGATAAGGGAGATCATGCAGGCAAGGGGATTCACCACCAAGTACGGTCTTGAAAGTGACGATGATTACTACAAAGAGCCGGTGTACAACTTCGAGATGCACCACACTCTTTTCCGCCCCTCGTTCAGCGAGAAGATGTATGAGTACTTCAATAAAACAAAGTCCCGTATGCTCAAAGACAAGGGCAATAACTACGGCTACCACTTCAGCCCTGAGGACTTCTACATCTACCTTATCGCCCACGAATACAAGCACTACGCAAGCGGCGGTACAGGCGTGCGCTCACTGGTGGATACATTTGTCTTTGTGCGGAAATTCCGTGATGAACTTGACTGGAACTACCTGAGAGGGGAGTTCTCAAAGCTGGGTATACTGGGATTCGAGCGCAGAAACCGCAGCCTTGCCATAAAGCTGTTCACCGGCAAGGAACTGACCGAAGAACAGAAGGAAATGCTGGATTATTACATAACCTCCGGAGTCTACGGAACACTTGACAACAAGGTAAAGCACAAGGTCGATCGCTACGGAAACGGCTCGAAGGCAAAGTACGTTTTCCACCGCATATTCCCCACAATGGACTATATCAAGTACCACTGGAATTTCTTCTACCGCCACAAGTGGCTGATACCGGTATTGTGGATATACCGCCCGTTCCACGGCTTGAAAGTGAACGGCACAAAAATCATGGACGAGATAAAAGTTCTGAGAAAGTGACTAAAAAGGCTGCATGACCGGAATGAACTGACCCCAAAAAGTTAGACAAACTTTTCAAAGAAAACTTATGCAAAGCGACTAAGAGA
>CAMOEP010000022.1 GCA_946612185.1 uncultured Ruminococcus sp. | reverse complement strand
ACCGGCAAGTTTTCCGGATACCCAAGAGGGTGCAGACCCTTACCAGCCTGTCGCCGGAAATAATTCCGGCGCATGGCTTTCTACGGAAACCGGCAGTTTTCCTGTATGGCGGAAAATGTTTCACGGAAAATAAATGCTGCTGCCCTGGTCTTATTTATAACAATCGTTGCATAGATGTAACATTTGTGGTATAATAGGGTAACGGCTTTTTTGACCGGATTATTATCAGTGAGGTGATCTGATTGCAGTACAGAAAAATGAGGGACGGAAAAGAGGTTTCAGTGCTTGGCTACGGCTGCATGAGACTGACCTCCTCCGGCGGCAGGATCGACATCGACAAGGCTGAAAAAGAAATTCTCGCCGCAATCAACATGGGCATAAACTACTTCGATACCGCTTACGTCTACTCAGGCAGTGAGGAAGCTATCGGTGAGATATTCGAGCGGAACAAGTGCAGGGACAAAATTTATATCGCAGACAAACTCCCCTACTACCTTGTGAAATCTTCGCAGGCTATCGACAAATACTTCACCGAGCAGCTAAGAAGGCTGCGCACCGACCATATCGACTTCTACCTTATGCATATGCTCAGCGACATAAAGTCCTGGGAACGCATGAAGGAACTGGGCATCGAGGAATGGATCAACAAGCGCCGCAGCGAAGGTGCTATCGAACAGATAGGCTTCTCATTCCACGGTGATACGGACACTTTCATTACCCTCCTGGACGCTTACGACTGGGACTTCTGCCAGATCCAGTACAACTACCTCGACGAGCATACCCAGGCAGGACGGCGTGGTCTGGAGTACGCACAGAGCAAGGGTATACCAGTAATTATCATGGAACCCCTCCGTGGCGGCAGGCTGGTGACTAATATGCCTGACCCGGCTAAAAAGCTTATCGCTGACTACCAAGTAAAACGTTCGGCGGCTGAGTGGGCTTTCCGCTGGCTGTGGGATCAGTCCGGCGTTACCGTCGTCCTCTCCGGCATGAACTCAATGGAGATGCTGGAGGAAAACGTCCGCATCGCTTCAAGCTGCAATGCAGGGGAGTTTTCCGAGGCTGACCATGCTCTCATAAGTCAGGTCAGGGACATAATCAACTCCTACGCTAAAGTCGGCTGTACCGGCTGCCGGTACTGTATGCCCTGCCCGAAAGGTGTTGATATTCCGGCAGCATTTTCCTGCTACAACAGACTTTTCCTGGAGAACAAAATGGGCGTGCGCCTGCAATATATCCAGATAACTTCCTTCAAGAAAGACCGCAGCGATATGACAAAATGCGTGGGCTGCGGAAAATGTGAGACTCACTGTCCTCAGCATATCAGTATCCGTGAGGAACTGAAAAACGCCCGGAAAGCTCTGCTTCCCCAGCCAATAATGCTTCTCTCCGTCATCGCAAACAAAATCGCTAATAAGTAAATGTGTTAGACATAGCTAACTGTTATTGACATTATTTCTCGTTTATGATATAATATATACTATATGTGTAGGCATTAATATATACTTTATGTGTAGGTATTAACTAAGGAGGCTATTTTATGTCAGACGATAATTTAAGAATTTCTCATGTGGTGGATTCACTACTGGTCGATTACCGTAAGGGCAGAACTATCGACAAGATAATCGCTTTCGACCACCCTAAAAAGGAAAGCATTATCCGCATGATCTACCAGCTTCAGAACATTATTTTCCCCGGCTACTTCAAAAATAATACCTTTAAGGTGTATACTATCAAGAACAATATCTCCATGCAGCTTGAGGACGTTATCTTCAACCTCTCCAAGCAGATAACCGTGGTTCTGCGGTATCTGCCGGAGTATGAGGAAGCGTCGCAGGATAAGCTTGAGGATAAGGCTATGGAACTCACTTTCAGCTTTCTCGACCGTCTGCCGGCTGTCCGTGAACTCATCGAAACCGACGTTGAAGCAGCGTTCAGCGGCGACCCGGCTGCCTTTAACCGTGAGGAGATAATCTTCTCCTACCCCGGTCTTTTCGCAATAATGGTCAACCGCCTCGCCCATGAACTCCACCTCCTCGGCGTTCCCCTTATCCCAAGAATAATGACCGAGTACGCCCATAGCCAGACCGGTATCGACATTCACCCAGGCGCTACTATCGGCAGGTACTTCTTCATCGACCACGGTACTGGCATCGTTATCGGTGAAACTACCGTTATCGGTGATAACGTGAAGATATACCAGGGCGTTACTCTCGGCGCTCTGTCTACCCGTGGCGGTCAGCAGCTCAAAAGTGTCCGCCGTCACCCAACTATCGAGGACAATGTTACTATCTACTCCGGTGCTTCTATCCTGGGCGGTGAAACTGTCGTGGGCAAGAATGCAGTTATCGGCGGTAATGCGTTCATTACCCGCTCCGTTCCGGAAGGCGCAAGGGTCAGCATCAAAAACCCTGAACTGCGCTTCAAGTACTCCAGCGATTCACCTGTCCAGAAGACTGACCTGGAGCAAATGGAGAACTGGTTCTATATCATTTAAGACAACACCGCTCACAAAACAGCTATGGATAATACAAGTCTTAAAAAATTTATTGCCCCGCTCCTCGTCATTTGTGCCGCTGCAATTAGCGTCTACTGCTTCCAAAACAGGTACACTCAAGTGCGTCAGGCTTATACCTTCACCCATCGCTGCTACACGAACGATGTTCTCACACTTGAAAAAACAGATGTCATTAATGAGTTCGGTGACGTTAACTTATCTATCAACAAGCACTTTTACTCAAACGGAACAGCTTCAACCGATCAGCGGCATTTTTTCTACAAGTACGACAGGCACGGCAATAAGACCCTTTGCGTGGAAAAAGACGATTCCGGCGATATTCTTGAAAAAAACGTGTTCCGTTACAACAAATACGGCAACTGCATTTACCATAAAAGAGAGGACATTGAAGGCTATTTCGGCATATCTAATACCGAATATAACGACAAGAACCTGAAGATCAAAGAGGAGATCGAACTGCATGAAGCAAAGGGCGACTGCAATTATGTCCATGAGTACTTTTACGACGATTCCGGCAGGATCATAAAGGAAACCAGTTCTTCACAGCTTGCTGAGGATATGTTTTATGAGTATGACGGGAACGGACTTCTTAAAACCCTGCGAAAGGAACATAATTCCCAGGGATATACCGACACTGAAAAGTATGAGTATAACGAGAAAGGTCAGCCTGTTCATATTGCGGAATACTTTTCCGATGAACTGCACAGCGAAAAGGACTTTGTGTATGACCGGCGGGGAAACCTTATCCTGCTTACCGAAACTATCCACAACGCAAACGGTGAAAATGTTGTCAAAGAAACTGCGTCCACCTATGACGAAAACGGCTGCAAGACCTCTGAGGTTCTGACATATGCCGATAATGAGTCCATGTCCTCCAAAAAGACCGTCTACGAATACGACGATGATTCAAACCTCATCATGCAGACTGATTACGATTACACAAGTGAATAACTCATAAAAAACCCGGAAACGGCTGTACTTAACCGTTTCCGGGTTTTTATCATCTGTCCGCTGTGAACAGGTCTTATTGCATGATAAGTCCGATAAGCCTTACTGCCAGTGCTGCAAGCCATGCTATAGCACACTGCCAGAATACTACGGCTACTGCCCATTTCCCGCCAAGTTCACGCTTTATGGCTGCTACTGCCGCTACACAGGGAGTGTACAGCAGCGAGAATACCAGAAGCGATGCGGCTGAAAGGGAACTCATCATTGCGCTGACGTTGCCGCCAAACAGTACTTCAAGGGTGGAGACTACGCTCTCCTTTGCCATGAATCCGCTGACCAGCGCAACGCATATCCGCCAGTCGCCAAGTCCTACCGGCGACATTATGGGCGCTATGAAGCCGGCTGCCTTTGCAAGTATACTCTCCCCTGCGTCCTCTGTGATGTTGAAGTGCAGGTCGAAGCTTTGCAGAAACCATACCACTATGGTGGCGATGAGTATCACTGAAAACGCCCTTTGCAGGAAGTCCTTCGCCTTCTCCCACAAAAGCAGCCCCACGTTCTTCATTCCCGGCAGACGATAGTTCGGCAGCTCCATTACAAAGGGTACAGGCTCGCCACGGAACAGCGTTCCCTTGAATATGCAGGCGCATATGATACCTGTGATTATTCCGAAAAGATACAGGGATACCATTACCATTCCTCCCCTGCCCGGAAAGAATACACTTACGAAAAAGGCGTATATCGGCAGTTTCGCCGTACAACTCATGAACGGGGTCAGGAGTATTGTCATTTTCCTGTCCCTCTCACTGGGAAGCGTTCTGGTCGCCATCACCGCCGGAACAGTACAGCCAAAGCCAATGAGCATAGGGACTATGCTTCGTCCGGAAAGACCTATCCGGCGCAGCATCTTGTCCATAAAGAACGCCACTCTCGCTATGTAGCCGCTGTCCTCCAGAAGCGACAGGAAGAAGAACAGTGTCACGATTATCGGCAGGAAACTCAGTACGCTGCCAAGTCCGGCGAAGATTCCGTCGGTGATAAGCCGGTGGAGAACGTCGTTTACGTTTGCGGCAGTAAGCGCATGGTCAGCCATACCGGTAAGCCAGTCGATAAGCTTTTCCAGAAGTCCCTGGAAAAATGCTCCGATAACGTTGAAGGTCAGCCAGAATACAAGCCCCATAATCAGTACAAAAGTGGGTATCGCCGTGTACTTTCCGGTCAGCAGCTTGTCGATGTTGCGGCTGCGGACTCTCTCACGGCTCTCACGAGGCTTTATGACCGTTTCGCTGCAAATTTTCCTTATGTAGCTGAAACGCATATCCGCCACGGCTGCGCTGCGGTCAAGTCCCCTCTCCTTTTCAAGCTGACAGACGATATGCCGGATCATTTCCTCCTCGTTACTGTCAAGCTGTAGGGCGGAAATAATAAGGTGGTCGCCCTCGGCTATCTTCGACGCTGCAAAACGCTGTGGAAGTCCGGCTTTTTCCGCATGGTCTTCGATAAGGTGACTTATTCCGTGCAGACAGCGGTGAACTGCTCCGCCCTTTTCGTCCTTGCCGCAGAAGTCCCTTTCAAGGGGCTTTTCCTGGTAGTAGGCAACGTGGACGGCGTGTTCCACAAGTTCCTCGATACCCTCGTTTTTCGCCGCCGATATGGGAACGACCGGCACGCCCAGCATTTCCTCCATTGTGTTGAAGTCGATACTGCCGCCGTTGGAAATAAGCTCGTCCATCATATTCACTGCAACTACCATGGGGATATTCATTTCAAGAAGCTGCATGGTAAGGTACAGATTTCGCTCAATATTGGTTGCGTCCACGATGTTTATAATGGCGTGGGGCTTCTCCTGAAGGACGAAATTTCGGGAAACTATCTCCTCACTGCTGTAGGGCGACATTGAATAGATTCCCGGCAGGTCAGTGATAAGAGTGTCCGGGTGACCTTTTATCGCACCGTCCTTCCTGTCAACGGTAACGCCGGGGAAGTTTCCGACGTGCTGACGTGAACCGGTAAGCCGGTTGAAAAGGGTAGTCTTACCGCTGTTCTGGTTGCCCACAAGGGCGAATGTCATAGTCGTACCCTCCGGCAGAGGAGTACCGCTTCCCTTTGGGTGGAACTTTCCGCCCTCGCCAAGTCCGGGGTGGTGGGTCTTTTTCTTTATGCGTTTACTGTCACCGCCGTTATTGCGAACTCCAATGTCCTTTACCTCGATCTGGTCAGCATCGGCAAGTCTCAGGGTAAGAGAATAGCCGTGGAGCATAAGTTCCACCGGGTCGCCCATAGGGGCATACTTCACGACGGTTACTTCCGTGCCGGGGATAAGTCCCATATCCAGGAAATGCTGACGCAGAGCGCCCTCACCGCTGACAGCCACTACTACAGCGCTTTCTCCGGCTTTCACACTTTTAAGCGTATCCATAAATCTCTCCTTACTTTCAAAAAAGCATACAAAGATATTATATCACGTCAAAGTATCAGCGTCAACGGAATTTGCCGAAATTAAGCTGAAGATAGTTATTATAAACTAACTTTGATGATTAAAATATGTCGCTCAACCATATTTCTTCTGTTACAGAGTTCACCGGTAGAACTGCAAAACTTGAAGTTTACAGAATTACAGAAATAGAACTCTGTACCAGTGCAAATTCGGTTGAGCGACGGAAAAAGTCGTTCTTCTACAAAAGTGAGCGAGCGAAGCAAGCGCCAACGTGGGAGCGGTCAAGCTGGCTCCAGCTTGCAGCTTGTCAGCTTGAGTAGGATTTGAAGCAGAGGTTGAGGTCTACGCTGCCTTCTATGCCGGGTACTTTTCCGTCGGCTGTGTACTGCCACATGGCAAACTCATAATAGTACGTCGGCTTGTCTCCGTACTCCGCAAGCCACATATCATAATCCTTCACCCTCGGCAAGTCAAGCTTCTTCATTATCGTACTCTTGTTCTGGTATATCATCGGCTTGTATCCCGCCGATCTCACCCTCTCGCAGAACGCTATACAACAATCCGCCAATGTATCCACTGATACCGTATCCGTCCTCGCCTTATCGCCTGAGATAAGTTCCCAGTCGTACACGATCGGGTACGTCAGATCATACCCTGCCACTGCATCTATCACCAGGTCGGCTTCCTCTATCGCCTCGTCAGTCGTGGTCGCCTGCGAGAAAAAATATGCCCCGGTATCTATACCTGCGGCGGCTGCGCCCTCCAGATTCTTCCGGAAATTGCCGTCTATCTCGATAACTCCGCCTCCGTAAGTCCTGTATCCTATGCGCACCATTGCAAAATCTATCCCGGCTGCCTTGACCTGCTCCCAGTCAATATCCCCCTGATGCTCGGAAATGTCTACACCGGTATACGACGATATACCGTCCTCGTCCGCATAAAACGAGTAACCATTCCGGCTCACCAGATTGTCCGGGTCTATCTCACTCGCCGGAACGTCCGCATAAACCGGCACAAATACCTCGCCGTATGCGCTGTCATGGCTGAGTATCTTCTTTCCGTCAAACTGGTAATACGTTTCCTCTTTCTCAATTACCGGTCTGACCCTTACCTGCGGCGTGTCGTCTATCTCAGCGGACGTGGACACCGAGTCCTCCTGGCGCATGAAGCAGTACCACACAATAAACGCCGACATTACCAGTATGATAAGCGCTTCAAGTATGGCGATCACTCTCAGTCCTGCACTTCTTAGTTTTTTCATTTTGTCCTCCGTATGTATATTTATTCTCTACTATGATATCACATTTTCCGTCAATTGTAAACCGCTTTCCGTAAAATTTGCAGAAGTTTTACATATTTGCTGTATCTTACACTGACCATTTATTGCGATTGTGAATGAATAGCGGTCAGTTATTGCTATATTTTAAATTATTAATCATTTTTACAGCTTATTAACGTCCGGAATTGCGCCATAAACCTTGATTTTACCGTATTCTTATGTTATAATATATTTATTGTTTGTACATTTTCCGGAGGTAACTATGGTAAGAAAAACATCTGCTTTTATTGCGGCTCTGCTCATCGCCGCTTCCGCTGCCGGGTGCGGAAATAATAACTCAGTTAGTTACTCGTCAACGCCTGTCGATGACTGGTGGAACAGAGAGCCTACTACAAGCGAGGTGAATACTGCTGTGAATAACGATATTCAGGAAACTACTTCCCCTGCTGAAACTCAGCCCCCTACTGAAGCTCCCACAAAACATATCAGTCCAGTCGAAACTGTTTCTGCTCAGGTGGGTACTCAGATAAACCCACAGTCCATTATAACCAGAACTGAGGGCAATAATACTATCAAGTTCTCCCTTTCCGAACTTATGGAGGAGGGCGACAAGGTCAAATCTTTTACATTCGTTGTGTACTCCGCTGACGGATATAATATCGGTCAGTTCAAAGGCGGATTCGGCGTTTCCGTTGACGGTGACTGCCCTGACGCTACTGACGAGGGCTGGTATCAGTCAGACGATATCACCGCTTCTACTCAGGGTACTTACGGCGAGATCACCTGGGAAGTCCCTGCTCAGGTGGCTGACCATATCGCTTCCGGCGGCGAGGTGCTGTTCGGCTACTGGTGGGGTGACGCTTCCTCTATCAAGGTGGAAAACGTTATCTGCACCGCCGAAAGGTCAAGGCAAGTCCCCGTGGACGGAAGCGTTAATATCGACGTTAACAAGTCCGTCAGCTACAGCGACGAGAATAATATCATAAGCTTCAAGGCGGACGCTGTTCCGGAGGGGAACGTTCCCCAGACTGTCACTTTCAACGTTAGTTCCGGCGGCAGTTTCAGAAAGTTCACCGGCGCTTTCGGCTTCTCCGCCGGAGACTACTACTTCCAGTCACCTGACAGCGCCATTATCACCGATTCTTCCAGTCTCTCCCTTACATGGTTCGTTCCCGACGAGGTTAAGCGCAATTTTCAGTCCTCCGGCGAACTGCTCCTGGGTTACTGGTGGAGCGAACAGCCCTCAGTGGAGCTGGGCAGCGTTACTATAAAGTACAGCGACGCTTCCGGTGTCCCGGCTGAAACGCCTGCTCCGGAAACTGTTCCCGGTGGCGAGGTGGAGGGCTTCCGCAGTTCCGCCGAGATAGTAAGCCAGATAAAGGTGGGCTGGAATCTGGGTAATACACTTGACAGCTATAATACCACAAAGTCCGGCATATCCACCGAGATCGGCTGGGGCAACCTCAAAACCACCAAGGCTATGATAGATTCCGTCAAGGCTGCCGGATTCAACGCTATTCGCATACCTGTCACATGGGGCGAACATATGGACGGCGATACTATCAGTTCCGAATGGCTCGACCGTGTTCAGGAAGTGGTTGACTACGCTTACGACGACGGTATGTTCGTTATCCTGAATATGCACCACGATGACTACCTCTGGTTTGAGCCTACTGACGAGGAGTACCCCGGCGACAGCGCCAAACTCAAAAAGATATGGGAACAGATCTGCGCCCGGTTCGGTGACTACGGCGATACCCTCCTCTTTGAGGGAATGAATGAACCTCGCCTTGTGGGAAGTCCTAACGAATGGACTGGCGGTACTTCCGCTGAACGTGACGTGGTTTGCAGGTATGAGCGTGACTTCATAAGCACTGTCCGTGCTTCCGGCGGAAACAATGCTGCCCGTACCCTTGTCATCACAAGCTATGGCGCAAACGCTGAGGACAGCGCTATCAATGACGTGGAAATGCCCACGGATAAGAACGTCGTTCTCTCCGTCCACTACTATGCCCCCTGGAAGTTCACCAGCGGTGAAACTACTGAGTTCGGTCAGGCGCAGAAGGACGAACTTTCCGCACGTTTCCAGAAGCTTAAAAGCCGCTTCATAGACAACGGTATGCCGGTAATTATCGGTGAATTCGGCTGTGTGGCTATCGCTGACGATGCTACCCGTTCTGAGTACTACGACTACTATATCTCCCAGGCTAAGGCTAACGACATCAAGTGCTTCGTTTGGGATAATGGTATCCTCTCCGGCGACGACGGCTACGGCATCTTCAATCGTGGCGCTGATTCCTGGAACGAGACTATCCTCTCCGGCATCATGAACGGTACTACTTGATGTAAATTTCCCGCATATCGCAAATATCTCCCTGTAATGTATACCTGACCGTATACCGCAGGGAGTTTTCTTTTTCCTCCTCGTCAATGTCCCGGCTGAGTATCTCCGTATCCGGCAGAAAATTCTTCTCGTATAGGTAAATCTTATCCATGAGCCGCTCTCCTGCCTGCTCCCGGTCGAGGGTAACTTTCTTTTCAGCGTACTCGGTGTAAGTCTGTGTCTCCAGCGACATCGGAAGCTGTGCGCCGAAGAAGTTCACCGGCTTTTCCCGGCTTTCGCAGACAGCGCTCTCAAATTTGCTCTTTCCGCTGAATATCGGCACGTCAAGACTGAGGATATGCAGCACCCGGCTTTCGTACTTCCTGCCCGTGGGAACACTTTCCGTCAGGGTATACTCACACTCAAAACTCACCTCCTCCTTATACTTGCCGATTATCGTTCCCATTGCGTGATGCAGGACGGTGCGACCGGTATCATCGGTAGTCACTCCGCTTATCAGCAGGTCGCCGGCAAAAACATAGTCCCCCACCTTATGCATGAGCATACCGTCAAGGACTGTCGTCCGGACTATCTCCGCTTCCTTGGAGGCAAGGATATTGCAGGGTATGCGGTCAAGAACCATGTCCGGCTTAGGCGTTGCCTCAGTCACCTCCACCACCAGTCTATGACCCGTCCGGTGCATTCCTGCCCTGGCGATTCCGTCCACCATTAGCCGGAGTTTATTCTCGGTCTGCGGAAAATCTATCTCCCGGAAAGGCGTTCCCCGATGTATTCCAATGTCCTCAAGGGCGGCGAGAATGTCCTCCTGACAGACCTGGGAGTTACCCTGAATGTCTATCGTCACCACCACCGAGGAGAAGTAGCAGGACGTGAATAATACCGCAAATGCCCCGATAATAAGCCCGACACGCTTGGTTTTCCGGCGCAGGCCAGCAGAAAAGTCCTCCACCTCCCGGACGGTTATCTCTATGTGGTACTCCTGAGCAGTTTCCCGGAGAACTTCCATGTCCCTCCGGCTCACCTGGCAGTAGAACACCTGGTTTTTGCAGTACTGCCCGAAGCTGCGGACTCCTTTCCGGCGAAGTGCATTGATGAAGCTGTAGACCTCCCTGCCCTTTGCGCTGACCCGACACCAGCCGGTAAGCTGTCCTTTCATCTGCCTTTGCCCCTTTCCTCGAATTCTACGGAGATTATCCTGCCGCTGACCACAAGTCCGCCTGTGGCGAAGTCGCTGGCACGCAGTCCGCTGCCCCATATCCGGATAGTCAGTCCTCCGGCGGCAAGCTGCATGAAAATGTCGTTGTACTCCTCGATGCGGCTGCAATTCTCTATGGTGAACCCCCTGTTTCCCTCGAACCACATCGCCGGTGTCATGCAGAGAAAGTCCTTTATCTCGTCTATCATATCATCACTCCCGAATCATATTTGCCTGCTAATAATAATATGATGTAACGGTGATGTTTATGAAAAGACTTGTTAACGCCCTGAAAATCGCAGTATTACTCGGCTCAGGGCTGCTTTGTCTGCTGCGCACTGACGTGGCTTCCCGTGGGGTAAGTGTGGGAGTGCAGCGGTGTCTTGGGGTGATGATCCCCTCCCTCTACGCCATGATGATAGTCTCCGCAATGCTCGTCCGGAGCGGTATTTTCAGCCGCCGTGGGAACTTCCTTTTGTTCCTGTTCAGTCAGGCTGCCGGGTATCCGGTGGGAACGAAAATGCTGATGCAGCGGGCGAATTCCGGAGAAATATCACCCCGTCAGGCAGCGCTCCTGTCCGGGGTATGCTTCGGCGCTGGGCCTGCTTTCGTGTTTGGCTGCGTGGCGATGCGGCTTTTCGGAAGTGAACGTGCCGGGTTATTGATACTGAGCAGCGGAATTGTTTCAAATACTATCATTTACGCCGTTTTGCTGCCCTTTTTAAATAGTATACCCTCCCAGTCACTTCCCCCACGGAAGTTCACTCTATCCGCCGATGACGCAATGGACTGCATCGTTTCCGCCGGGAAGTCAATGGGCATAATCTGCCTGACTGTGACCGCTTTCTCTGCGGCAGCGGAATTTCTGCGATATATCGGCATTTTTCCATTGTTTGCCAAGCTTATGTCGTCGCTTGCCGGACGTTCACCGGAGGTTTGCGATAAACTCATCTGTGCCGCTTTTGACGTTACCGCAGCCGCTGAACTGCCCTCCGGCGACTTCACCCTCCTGCCTGCGGTAAGCGCACTTGTTTCCTTCGGCGGGATATGCGTTTTCGCCCAGCTAAAAGCGGTATGCCGGGGAAAACTGCCAGTTATTCCGATTATTGGTCTGCGCACTCTTGCGGCAGTCCTCAGCTACATACTCTGCCGCATTGCCCTGCCATTTGCCATGCTTTCGGAAACTGCCCCTGCTGCTGCGGCGCACCTGCACAAGTCACCCTCCCCCGTCCCCTCGGTCATGCTGATGCTGATGACTGCCGCCGTTTTCCGTCAGCGTGAACTTATTTCAAGGGAAAAAGGTGGGTTTCAACAATAATTCTCACAAAGTTATCACGTTTTTTTCATGTTTTTGCTATTGACTTTTTCACTCCTTTAGGATAAAATAAGTATGTGCATATCGTGGGGATATCGTTCCCCGAAGAATTTGAAAACTGAACTGGAGTGTGTTTCTTAATGCGTAAGATCTCGGAGTCTTTAGGCAGTCTCAAAAAGTCCACAAAGATAACTCTCATGTCCTGTGGCAGCTTCGTCTTAATGACAGCGCTTATCCTTTGCTTTTTTGTGATGTTCCCTATCACCCCGTCTGAAAAAATGATGTCGAGTCTCAGTCGTGAGGCAGTCTCAACTAATGCTAACGGCGACAATATCGTGACCGCTATGCCCTCTGTCGAAACTACCGTTTCCGGCGAGGAGACTGTCACTACTACCGCAAAAGCTACTACCACAAAGGTAACAGCTTCCACCACAAGAACCAATTACACCATTACGATCACTACAGGTTCAGGCTTCCTCTGGGGCGGAGCTATCCCGACAGGTATCATGCCCGGCGGAAATACTCAGACTACCGTTGCTGATTATCCCCAGGAGTCCAGCGATGAACCTCAGCCGACTTACCCAATAACCGGAACAGGCGATGAACCTATCGCTAACACCGGAACTGGTCTTGCTGATCCCAATCAGGGTAGTGGCTACGTTGACCCCAACCAGGGTACAGGTTACACCGACCCCAACCAGGGTACAGGCAACACTGACCCCAACCAGGGCGGCGCTTCTGACCCGAATACCGGCGGTTCTGACCCGAATCAGGGAGGATATGTTGACCCGAACACCGGAAGTGACCCGAATACTGGCGGCGCTGACCCGAATCCAGGTTATGTTGAGCCGAATCCCGGTTCTGTAACTCCAGACCCCGGATACGTTGACCCGAATCCCGGCTACGTTGACCCAGGCACAAGCGGCGGAGATGCTCCGTTAGCTGATGCGGCGGCTGTATACTAAAAATCAAGCCTGTGTGAATCATCACACAGGCTTTTTTCATCAGTATTTTCTGAAACGGACGAAGTTGAACTGGGAGGTCTTTTCGGTCTTGCCGTCCCTGACCACCTCAGTGACTACCCTCTCCGAACAGCTATAGACCACGGTTATGCCCATTTCTTTCAGGCGGCGGACTACTTCACAGCATACGCCCCATTCGCCCATGCACATTACCGGCGCAGGCGCATATTCCGCAATTTTTCCGGTGTACTCCGCTGCAAGGGCTGATATTTGCTTCTCGTCTGCGTCCGCCGGAACTGCCGGGAACTGAATGTCAACGATATTTGCGCTCTCACTTCCGCAAAGCGCCTTAGCTGCCTCGACCTGCTGACTGCTCCAATTTGCGGAGGGGTGGTTGGAGAAGTTCACGAAAATCTCCTTAGAACCAGGCTTTTCAATGAGCGCAAGTGCAGCTTCGTCGGTGAGGATCTCGGCTTTTCTGCCATCTATGTCTTGGATATATTCATCTTCTACAAACTTCAGTGCCGCTTTTATTGTTTGCTTATCAACCGCTTTGCTTCCAACTCTATTCATGCCAAAATGATCTAATCCATTGCGAGGACTGAACACCTCATTATACAATTTCAGTGTTTTATCAATATTAACATGATTAACTATTTTCATAAAAATCACTGCATATTCTCTTTTAAGTTTTAATGCTTTCACAAGGCAGTCTCTTTTTAATGCTGCTTCATCTTTTTTTTCTTTCTTATTATTGAAAATAGTTGTTATTGCTTCTTCAATTACCCTTTGACGGAAAATATCATCGCAAACATCATGGTCTGGTGAATAAACATACATCATATATGATACAATGCCTTCTCGTAATGCTGTATACGCCTGCATGATAAGACCACGTTTTTCATACCACTTCACCGCATTCAGCGCCAGTTTATACTCCGGAGCTTCAATGCTCAAGTTTTCGACATCCTTTAACGCATGGGTTATAAGATCATTGAAAACACGATGTTTAGGTGCGGTATCCCTTTCAAACCTTTCACGGATGGCACTGACCTTTTTGGCTTCTGACCAGATGTTTTTACCACTTGTTCCACCACGACAGGTCAGCAGATAATTTGTTAGATTTTTTATGCGTGTTGCAATAGTTTCAGAAGAACTAAGCTGTTTTTTTTCATCTATCGCTGATATCTTCCTTAATCCTATTATGACTTGTTCAATATCTTCGGAATTTCCGGATTTCATAAACATATGTGCTGCTTTTGCACACTCAAGCATAGCATAATAGCGTTTCAAGTCAAGGATATCAGAATTCTCCTTGCCGTCCTGGTGCAGACCGTAGTAAATATGCTCGATAGTGATATTTTTAAGTTCCTTGGCATAACTCATGACCGGGTAGAAAAGCAGCGGTATGAACCGGAAACCGTGGGTTATATCAAAGGTGATTTTGTCCTCCTTGCCGATGTGATCATACATGGTCATGAACATATCCATGATCTCCTCGTCGTTGTTGCCGTCCGGGATATACGGTGCTTCATGTATTCCCGGAAACTCCCTTTCAAGAAACGGCTGCAAGCCCTCATCAGTGATCTGTTCGATATTTCCGTTTTTGTCACGTCGTTCCCTTTTGAATTTCTCCCAGTTCATCGCCCTTGCGCTGTCTGTCAGGAATACCACTATCTTGTCAAACTGCTTCCCCTGCTTCTTCATAATACTCAGCAGTGCCTTCTGCACAAATCTGTCTCTATACACATCTCCGTCAAGGCAGTAGTTGTCAGGTGTGTAATTTCCTGTGCCTACAACTGTAAAAAAAATGTTTGCCATAATCCAGCCGTCCTTTCAGTAAAATTATATATATTATAACACATTGCCGCTGAAAAAGCAATACTGTTTCAGGAACCTGCCAGGGCAGCAGCATTTATTTTTGGGGAATTATTTAAGTCGCACGTTACTTTTTTGTTTATTATTAGTCTCCATGACGTTCTGCCAAAGGGGGAAACCCAAGTG
>CAMOEP010000021.1 GCA_946612185.1 uncultured Ruminococcus sp. | reverse complement strand
CACCTTTCAAATAATAATCATCATTAAAAGTATACCATAGCCAAAAAATTTTTTCAAGTGACAAGATAACAAATAATATGGCTTAACTTCGCAAAATTTTGGGACTTTCAGCATATAATACCGGGCATATGTCTATATACAGGGTAATAGTGTACATGAGCGGCGGACAAGGAATGTACTAAATGCACAAAAATATCACCAAACTCTTGACAATAGCTTAGAATGTGTGTATAATTGAAGAAAAAGAGAACAGGCGGCATATCCGGAAATAGGCAGCCGGGTACATACGTCTGTAGATACGGGATTGGGAAAATACTGATAACGGAGGTTTTCTTTATGAAACGCATTTTAAGATCAGCATTTTCTCTCGCAGCGGCTGGTACAATGGCGATGTCATCAGGCGCATTTAATGTATATGCGGAAGAAATAACTGCTGTGTACGGAGAAGCTGAAATAAGCGAGGAGTTATACTTTGCGGATCTTGATTCACTAAGTCTGGAACTGCCGGAAATGCCGGCTATTGAGGCGAATTACAGCCAGGGTACTTACAATTATGGTACAGCCCTTGACGATAATAACGTTGCGGTGTACCTTAAATTCATGGAACTTACAAGCTATCCGTCTGTTGAGCCGATCCAGATAGATTTTCCGGATCCGGTAACGTTTACTGCGTCCTCCTACAGGCTGACCAGTGACGAGGATCAGCAGGCGCTTGCTGATGCGGTATTCTCAAACTGTAAGCCGGGTATGGACTGCGCTACTTTTGATATGCCGGAACTTTTCTGGTTAGATCTTGCAAATTCAGGAATCAACCCGGATAACGTAACATACCGCTATAGTTCGAGGACTAAGAGCTATACCTTTACAATAAGTTCACTGACTATCAACCCAAGCTATAAGTCGGCGTTCAGTTCTATTGACGATGTTAAGGAATGGCGTGAGAAGCTTCTTAAAGCTATAGACGAATTTGAGGTCGAGGGCGATA
Source organism: uncultured Ruminococcus sp. (assembly GCA_946612185.1). Taxonomy (GTDB): domain Bacteria; phylum Bacillota; class Clostridia; order Oscillospirales; family Ruminococcaceae; genus Ruminococcus. The sequence goes on along the minus strand of CAMOEP010000021.1, from coordinate 14,375 downwards.
CCCGCTATGAGCAGATAAAGAGTATCCACGACCAGATATCGCTGTTTACTTACTACGATACCAATGCGGCTTATGCAAGTACCGCACTGGGCGCACTTGTTGAACCGGGCGTAGTGTGCGAGGGTTACTCAAAGGCATTCAAGCTGATATGCGACAAGCTGAATATTCCCTGCGTACTTGTTTACGGAAACTACGATGAGTCCACTCAGGTCGCACATATGTGGAACGATGTTCTTATGGACGATGGAAAATGGTATCCTGTGGACGTTACCTGGGACGACCTGGACGGCGACTATGGTATTGAGTACAATTATAAGTACTTCCTGACCTCTGCAAGTGCTTTCTACAAGTCACATACCGAGTGTGAGGACTATGTGTATACTGTATTTGAATACCCCACACTGTCCGATTCGGCTTATGACCCTGACTGGGCGGCTGGTCAGACATTTACCACAACAACTGAAACTACGACCACAACAACTACAGAAACTACCACATTGACCACTACCACTTCCACCACAACAACCACAACCGAAGAACCGACCACAACTTCAACCACCACAACAACCACAACCGAAGAACCTACCACCACTTCAACCACAACAACAACTACCACCGAAGAACCTACTACCACTTCAACCACCACGACAACTACCACCGAAGAACCGACCACCACTTCAACCACCACCACTACTACCGAAGAACCCACCACCACTTCAACCACTACCACAACTGAGAAACCCACTACAACCACCACTGAGGAAACTACCACAACTACCCAGTCTACAAGCAGATATTCAAGAACTACTACCTCTGCGGTTTCAACTACAGCTACCACCGAAACCACCGCTGAAACTACCACAACTACCGAAACTACAGTAGTTATCCAGTTCCAGACAGGCGACCTGAACAAGGACGGCGAGGTAAATGTAGCTGACCTTATATGCTGCGCTAACGCACTTCTTGGCAAGGAGCGTATTTCCGCTGATTATGATGTTGACGGCGACGGCAGGTTCAATGTCTTTGATATGGTTGAACTGCGCAGGATAATTTCTGAAAAGTACTAAGAACCTGTCCACATAGGGATTCATGCACGTCTTTTCGTCAAATTTTGCCGGTGACTACGCCCCAAATCCTTGAAGGGCGACAGCCCGTCGGCGGATTTTTGCCTTGTCACCGACAAAATTATGCCTGAAAATCCGTACATTCACCCTATGTGGACAGGTTCTAAGGCAAAAAAATACTCCGCAGGAAGATCTCCTGCGGAGTACAATTTTTTCTTTTAGAATACAGCTTTCTTTATCATTTGCAGTTCAGTAAGGTCGATGCAGTGCTGGAAATCATTTGTTCCCATAGATGCCAGCATTTCGTCTACCTCAGCCCAGCAAACCTCGGAAACCTCAGACTTCTGGAGTTTCAGATGCTCAGTATCAAGCGGCTCACGGCAAAGGTATACAGCACGCAGTTCGTGGTCGTGTACACTTCCGTTGTCGCTGCAGAACTTGTGCAGACCTATAAGTTCCAGTTTGCTTCCGTGTATCTTTAAGCCCAGTTCCTCGGCAGTCTCACGAACGGCGCTGCTGCGGAACTCCTCGCCCTGTGAAACGTGTCCGGCAGCGGAAACGTCGTAGCAGTCGGGGTTGATGTCCTTCTCATGGGAGCGCTTCTGCAACAGAACATAGATGCCCATGTCCTTGCGCTTGATTATCCATATATGTACAGCCGGGTGCAGATCGCCGTCACGGTGAACAAGACTTCTTGGCTTTGCCTGAGAAGTGAGATGCGCCTCATTGTCGATAAGGTTCAGGAACTCGTCCACAACGATGCTGAGTTCCAGCTTGTCCTCAGCCGCAGATTTTTCCAGCAGTCCGGTTATCTCATCAACAGCCTTGTTGGAAATCTCCTCGTTGGAAACGTATACTTTCAGAGAAAGACCGTGATGCTGGTCGATATAGTCTCTCAGTTCGTCCAGAGAGCCTATCTTTTCACCGCCAAGAGCCTTTGAAAGAGATGCATAGACCTCTTTTTCGGGGAAAAGTCGGTTAAGGAAAATTTCTATGTCGTCCATAAAATAAGCCTCCATATCAATTACGATCGTAGTAATTATATACTTGTTTTCGGAAAAAGTCAATCGTTTTCCGGAAAAATTCCAAGAAACCGCAATATACCTTAATTTATAGCCCAAATAGCAGATTATGACTGTGAAATTGCACAAATGCCAGAATAAAATGATGTGCATAATACTGAAAATAAAAGATATTGAGAAAATCCCTTTTATTTTTGCAAGAATATGATATAATGAGAGTATAGATATCAGATCACATCTGGTGAAAGGAGATATTATGAGTACTGCTAAGATATATGAGATTGCAGTTTTTGTGGCTGGTCTTGATGAGGAATATCAGAGCAATATCATTACTGGTATAAATGATTTTGCCATTCACAATAATGTGAATATTTCCCATTTTTCTGCGTTTGGCGGTATGCTTGACAGCAAGAGATTTGACATCGGAGAATACAGCATTTATGAACTTGCGGATATGAACCGTTTCGACGGCGCTATACTTATGACCAATACTATCAACGATACAGAGGTCAAAAAACGCATTATCGACCGTATAACTGAATCCGGGATACCTGCGGTCGTCTTTGACTGTGACGAGTATCAGCAGCTTTACAATATAAGCATCAATAACATTGGGGCTATGGAGGAAATGGTTCGCCATGTTATCAAAGTCCACGGCGCTAAGACTATAAACTATATCTCAGGCCCTATGTCAAACCCCGAAGCAAGGGATCGTTTGCAGGCTTTCCGCACGGTCATGGAGGAAAATAACCTTGACGTGAATGAGGACAGAATTTACTACGGCGATTTCCGGTCATTTGACGGCAGAAACGCTATTGAGAAATTCATGCGCTCAGGAATGAGATTGCCGGACGCTTTTATATGCGCTAACGACGCAATGGCACTGACGGCGGTAAGTACTCTGGAAAAGCACGGGCTGAAAGTGCCTGATGATGTTATCGTTACCGGTTTTGACTATACATACAGTGCCCGGAATTATTGCCCATCGCTGACTTCCGTGAAGCGTCCCCTTGAAGAAGCCGGCGCACTTGCCTGCCAGACGATACTGAACGTTATTGAGGGGAATGATCCGGGGAATCTTGTCCTGGACGCTTCCTGTGTATTCAGCGAAAGCTGCGGCTGCGGAGAAAATACCACCGGTTCTTTCAGCGAATACCGCAAAAAGACGCATAACCGCATCGAGCGCACTAATGATAATATCCACAAGCTGAATATCCTTGCGGCTACACTGGCGGAGACTGAGACTCTGGACGAGACTGTGCGTGCTATCGGAAACTTTGCTTCTGAACTGGAATGTCAGCGGTTTACACTTTGCCTGACTAATGACTGGCAGGATACTTTCAAGCTGTACGACCACAACGGCGTTTTCAGCGGGAGTATGACAGCGCCGCTTATCTGGGATAACGGCAAGGTTTCAAGCCGTTCACACTTCCCGGCTTCATATATGGATCCTTCGCCCCTGCAAACCGGCGGAAATGTCAGCTACTATATGCCCATACACTTCCGTGAAAGGGTTCTGGGCTACTTCATCATGACCAACAGCGACTTCCCCATAAGCAGCCTTCTTTGCCATACGTTCTCAATGGATCTTAGCAATTCTATCGAGAATATCCGCAAACTGACCCACATCAATAAGGCTATGGACGAACTGAACCGGCTGTACGTCATCGACCCCCTCAGCAATCTGTACAACAGAAACGGATTTATTAAAACAGTTGACGATAAGTTCAAGGATTGCGTGAAGGAACGGCGTTCGATCATGCTTAGCTTCATAGATATGGACGGACTGAAATACATCAACGATAACTACGGTCACAAGGAGGGCGATTTCGCTATACAGCGTCTTGCGGGAGTTATCCGGGATTGCAGCCACGATGGCAGCGTTTGCGCACGTTTCGGCGGCGATGAGTTCGTAATATTCGACTGCGACGTTACCGAAGCTGATGCCGATGACCTGAAGCACAGGTTCGATGTGAATATCGAGAATATCAACCGGATCATCAGCAAGCCCTACACCCTCTCCGCCAGCCTGGGAAGCATAATCTGTACCCCCGGCGAGGAGGACACACTCTACAGCCTCATCACTAAGGCTGACGAACTGATGTACGAAGTAAAGCGCAAAAAGAAGAATTCCCGTACAGGACGTGAAGTTAAATAATATTACCATATGCAGCGGCAAAGATCCTACCGCTGCATATTTTTTCCACATTTGCGAGAACCTGGAAAAATCTGCACATAAAAATACCTGCACTTACTGTGAATTTTCACAAAAAATCCCTTGTAATTTTTTTTTAGCCGTGATATAATAAGAGGGCAAGAAACTGCGCCGGATATACTCCGGTTAACATATACGAATAAGGAGACAGGCAATTCGCCTGAGTAAATATTATGGAGAAGAAAATAGATTTTCAGGAAACCGCCGAGAATATCATCTGCGGAAGGAATCCTGTTACCGAAGCGCTGAAATCAGGCGCTAATATCGACACTATATATATCTGCGGAAATGGCGGAAGTCTGGGGATTATCCGCCGCCTTGCCAAGGAGGGCGGGATAGTCGTCAAGGACGCTCAGGAGAAGAAACTCTCCCAGCTTGCCGGCGGCGCTTCTCATCAGGGCGTTGTGGCAGTCGGTTCGTGTGCCGAGTACGCAAGCCTTGAAGATATCCTGGCTGTTTCCCGGAATAAGGGTACTAAGCCCTTTATCATAATCTGCGACGAGATCGAAGACCCCCATAACCTTGGCGCTATCATCAGAACCGCCGAGACTGTCGGCGCTGACGGCGTTATCATACCCAAAAGACGCAGCGCAAGCCTTAATGCTACTGTTTTCAAAACCTCTGCCGGTGCTGCAAGCTATGTGCCGGTGGCAAGAGTTCCGAACCTCGCCGCTGCTATCGACACCCTCAAGGAAAACGGTGTGTGGATATACGGCACTGACGCTTCCGGCAGCGAGTATACAAAAACCGACCTTACCGGCGGCTGCGGTCTTGTTATCGGCTCTGAGGGATTCGGCATCAGCAGGCTTATCCGTGAAAAATGTGACTTTATGCTGAAACTGCCTATGCTTGGCAGGATAAATTCGCTCAACGCTTCTGTTGCGGCTGGTATCTTCATGTATGAGGTTCTCCGCCAGCGAAGTCTTACAGGAGAGGGGGACGGAAATGCCAGATAATAAAATGAGCCTTGAGGATATCCTCAACGAATATTCCCCGGAAAATGGCGGCGAAACCCCTCATGTGGGCAGGATAGATGCTCAGAAGGCTGTAAATTCAGTCCTGAAAGACCCTACCCATATCGAGCCTGAGCCGGAAACTCCCAAAAAGCCGGTTTCCCATGAGAAGAACGACCTTTTCGATAACGCAAGCCGCAGTCCACGTCCTGCCGACCAGGTTCAGCCACTTGACCTTTCACGGAAAAAGGTTGTGATCGCTGACAATGACGGAGTTAAGACCGTGTCTGCACCTAAGCGGAAGTTTGAGATACCTGCTGACCAGGTATCCGACGAAGCCCCGAAAATTCGCAGAATGGAGAACTCCACCCGTGCGAAGGAGGCGCAGGAGCGTGCAAAGGAAAAGCGTTCGCTGTTCTCGCTGTTCCGGAAAAGTCGTGGAAGCGGCTATACCTACGCAAAAGAAACACCCGGCGGCGAGTATATGTATACTCCCCCTGAAATAAAGAAGAAAAAACGCAGCCGCCACGATATCCTCAGTGAAGCTGAAAGCGACGAGGGCAGGCGGAATATGACAGATATCGTTCCTGCACCAAGGGAGCAGGAGGAGTCCACGAAGCCTGCTGAGCCGGAGAAAAAGCCGGTGGAGCAGGTGGAAAAGCCCACTGAGCCGGAGAAAAAAACAGCAGAGCAGGTGAAAAAGTCTCCTGAACCGGAAAAAAGTTCACAGGAGCAGACTGCAAAGGTCGATGATGCGGAAAAGTCGCCAAAGACCGAGAAAAAGCCGCCTGCTGAACCTGCGAAGAAGTCGCCGGAAGCAGAAAAATCCCCGGAAAAGACGGAAGAAAAGCCTGCTGAACCCAAATCGGAAGAAACTCCGGAAAAGCCCGTAACTGAGCCGGAAGTTGATGTTCCTATCCCGGAGGAAAAGCCGGAAACGAAAGAGATCCCCGATGATACGCCGAAAACTGCTCCGCCAAGACGACGCAGCGGCGCAAGAGGCGAGCGCACCAAGCGCATGGTTGACTTCAACTACTACGGTGATGTTCAGGACGTTGGCAAGGACATTGCCGAGCTGAAAGAGACTATCACATCAAGGGTCATGATACTCGCTCCCACCGCCTTTATCAGCCTGTACATCACCCTTTGCAACAGCCTGGGAATACCCATACTCAGCTTCCTTAGCCGTGAGCATACCATGTCCTACCTTGTGGCTCATCTGGTTCTGGGACTTATCGCAGTTGCTTTTTCGATACCGGTCATAACCAAGGGCGTGAAAAACCTTTTCACTTTAAAGCCTGACAGCGACTCAATGACCGCAATTACGGCGATAAGCTGTATAATCGCCTGTATATCGGCGTTTTTCAGCCTTGATATGGCAAAAGCCGAAACGATACACATATATATGCCCGTGGGCATCATTGCGCTGTGGTTCAATGCTATCGGCAAGCAAATGATACTGGAGCGCTCTTCCAGAAACTTCAAGTTCCTTTCCAAGGAATTCGACCGCCACGCCGTTGTCTATGTCAAGGACGAGGAGCGTGCAGAGCGGCTCACAAGGGGAACTATCGGTGATTTCCCCATACTGGCAACTATGCGCAAGACCGAATCTATGACCGATTTCCTGCGCTATAGCTACTCCTCCGACATTACCGACTTCTTTTGCCGGAAAGCCGCACCGCTGACGCTCATAGCATCGGTTCTGGTGTCGCTGTTCATAACCTATTTCAGAATGGGTACACTTGCAAGCGCAGACGCATTTGCTTTCGGCTGCTCGATATACAGCCTGCTGATATGCGCAACTTCCTGCGTATCTCTGCCGTTTGTGGCGAATCTTCCCCTTGAGAAAGTCTCACGTCAGACACTTGCGAATAAGGGGATACTCCTGGGCTACCAGAGCGTTGATGACCTTTACGACGCTAACTCAATGCTGGTCAGCGCCGATAAGCTGTTTCCGCAGTCCAGCCTGAAAATAGGCGGCATTAAGGTGTTCTCAAATACCAAACTGGACGAAGCACTCCTTGAAGCAGCGTCCCTCACATTCCACGCCGGAAGCGTTATGCGCAGCCTGTTCTCAGATGTAGTTATACCCGGCAAGGAGGATATCCTCTATCCTATCGAGAACTTCTCCTGCGAGGAAAATCTGGGTCTGTGCGGCTGGATAAACAATCGCCGTGTACTTTTCGGCAGCCGTGAACTTATGGAAAGCCATAATATCGAGGGTCTGCCCACAAAGGCACAGGAAGCTGAGTATTCCGCAGACGGTGAGCCGATGTACCTTTCAGTCTCCGGAAACCTCTCTGCCATGTTCATGGTTCAGATAAGAGGCGAGCGTGAGGTGAAGGTATGGGCGCAGAGACTTGCGAAGAAGCGGGTATTCCTCATTGTTAAGAGCGTTGACCCGTGCATCACCGAGGAACGTATCTCGCAGCTTCTTGATATTCCGAAGGAGATGCTGAGAGTCATCCCCAAGCGCCTTTATGAGGACTTCGATATCGAGACACGCAACTGCGAGAGCATCAGTGCGTCAATGGCGTGTACAGGCAAATTTTCCTCAATGGCACAGCTTATACTTGGTATAAAGACTATCCATTCATCAGCGATCGTGGGACTTATCATACAGACCGTTTCCATACTTCTTGGATTCGTGCTTTGTATGCTTATGATAATGTCCAAGGCGTTCGAGTCAGACTATGTATTCATGTCAGCGACAGCGGCGGCGATTTACAACCTTGTATTTACTGGCGTTAACTGGCTGGCAGTCAAAATAAGAAAAATATAGAACTCCGTTGAAAGGAGAACGAGATGGCAAACAGAAAAAATCATGGAAATTCCCGGAATACAGACAACGAAAGTACTATGTACATACCTCCTGAGGCAGCACGTCAGGGGCAGCAGTACCAGCAGCAGGGCGGCACACCGCAGCAGCAGTCCTATCAGGGACAGCCGTACCAGAGTGCCCCTCAGCAGCCGTATCAGGGACAGCAGTATCAGAGTACTCCCCAGCAGTCCTATCAGGGACAGCCGTACCAGAGTACTCCTCAGCAGCCGTATCAGGGACAGCCGTACCAGAGTACTCCTCAGCAGCCGTATCAGGGGCAGCCGTACCAGAGTGCCCCTCAGCAGACATATCAGGGACAGCCGTACCAGGGCGCACATCAGCAGCCGTATCAGGGACAGCCGTACCAGAGTACACCTCAGCAGCCGTATCAGGGACAGCCGTACCAGGGCGCACCTCAGCAGCCGTATCAGGGGCAGCCGTACCAGGGCGCACCTCAGCAGCCCTACCAGGGTCAGCCTTATCCACAGCAGCCTTATCCTGGTCAGCCCAGACAGTCCGGTCAGCAGCGGAAAAAGTCCTCAAAACCTTCGTCATCCGGAAGAAATCCACGTCAGAAGCAGAGAAAAAAGCACAGCGGCGGCATTTTCTCCAGACTTATCGGCAGGATACTTTTCGCACTCCTTACCGTTCTTGTGGTTATCTTTGCGATATACTCCGTCATAGCCCTTGGACTTATCAAGAAGGTCAGATATGAGGACGAAGGTGAGCGCTACCGTACCGCCGGTTCACTTTCAGCCCCCTACGTTACCAGTGTACTCCTTGTGGGAACTGATGGCAGGTCACTTGATGAGCGTGGACGTTCCGACACGATGATACTTTTCAGCATTAACAGCCGCACAAAGGAGATAACCCTTACATCCTTCATGCGTGACTGCTATGTGAATATCCCCGGCTACGGCTGGGACAAGCTGAACGCTTCCTACTCCTACGGTGGCGCAGGACTGCTTATGGATACTATCGAGCAGAATTTCCATGTTGCTGTTGATGACTACGTTTCAGTGAATTTCATATCATTTGCAGGAATAGTTGATGCTGTCGGTGGCATTGATATTGACGTATCCGATGCAGAGGCAGGGGAGATAAATACTATCCTCCAGGCTGAGGTCAACGAGATAATGGGCGACGATAAGCTTTCCGACCTCCTTACAAGCGGCGGAAAACTTCACCTTAACGGCAAACAGGCACTTTCCTATGCCCGTATAAGGCATATCGGCAACGCCGACTTCGAGCGTACTCAGCGTCAGCGTGAGGTCATAACCACAGTTCTTAACGAGATAAAAAAGGTAAAGCCCACCGCTATCAGCAATATAATGAACGATGTAATGCCGCAGGTGCGTTCAAATATGAACACCGGTCAGATGTATATGCTTTCACTGAGAGTGCCTTTCCTTTACGGATACGATATCAGTCAGCTTCAGATACCGGCTGAGGACACCTACTGGGAGGAGTATACCGACAGCGGCTCGTCACTTGGTCTTGACTTTGACCAGAACTATCGCATCATTCAGGAAAAGGTTTTTGCAGATAAATAATTATCTAACAGGAGCAGTCGATGTACTGCTCCGTTTTTTATACATTTTGTAAAAAATACACCTGTATATACTTGCAAAATTCATGAAAATGGTTGACAAATATGCCAGAATGTAGTAAAATATATACAGGTAGATTTATGTGAAATTTTTTCACAGAAAAGGGCGTGAAATGGTTCAATGAGATCAGTTAAGGATAAGATCAGCGGATATGCTGCCGGCGCTCTGCTGTTTTTTGTGACAATCTGCTTTGCGGTTGTCTATTTTTGCCTGAGATCATTCGGTGAATTCTATCAGACTGACATGGACAAAGCTGTAAATCAGTTTGCCCTGAGTGTCATTGAGCCGGACAGCGCAAGAAACTACAATGTTACCCGTATTACCGACGAGGAGTACTTCTCGACCCTTCGCAAGCTGAAAGACTTCCAGTCCGAGAACAGCAGCAGCGTGAACCGTATATCCCTGTACTCCTTCAATAACAGCGGCGGGATATGTATATACGATACCGGCGACGATGAACTGGGAAATCGTCAGGAATACGACGAATATACCCAGTCGGTCATGGCTGAGCTTATCAACTGCCGCAATTCATGGAATGATAGCTCCGGCGATGAGACAGTATGCTACACCAGTGTCCGCACCGTTGACGACCAGCCGGTAGGGTACATAATAGTGCATATGAAAAAGTCGCCTCTGGACAGCTTCAACGTGCCGATACTTCTGGTATACGTCTTTATGATGACACTTTCCCTTATTATCGTCAGGGTTTTTTCCGTACTCATGGAGCGAAATATCTTCCGTCCTATCAAGGAACTTACCGACACGTCCCTCAGCTTTACCGGCGAGGACGAGGATAATTCCACCGATACCAGGGACGATGAGATAAGCGGACTCAGCAGCGCTGTAAATAAGATGTTCATGCATATCAACAGCGGCGCTGAAAATTTGTCCCGTGCCATATTCGATGCAAACCACGACGGTATGACCGGCACTCTCAATAAGCGCTGTTATCATAATATGATCGAGAACTTCCGCAGTTGTTCGTCGATATGCGTGATATACTTCGACGTTAATAACCTGAAGCTTATGAATGATACTCTCGGTCACGAAAGCGGCGACTACGTTATCAAGCGTGCGGCAGAGTACATCAAGGAACTTATGTCCCCGAAGGACTATTGCTTCCGTATGGGCGGCGATGAATTTCTCATGGTCATGACCGAATGTACATATCGTGAAATGGACAGTGTTATATCCCGTATCGAAAGTGAATCACCGATAATACTCAACAGAGACTCAGACCCGCTGAAATGCGCACTTTCCTATGGCTGCTCCTACGGCAAGGGCAGCTTCGACTACGACAGCCTTCTTACCGAAGCGGAGGAAGGTATGTATGAGAAAAAGGCAGAGTTGAAAATGCTCCTTCAAATGCCTGAACGTTGATTGGAGTGACACTTTTTGAGTGAAAAGAAAATAAAGAATACCGGCGGAATGACCATTAGGAAGAAATTCCTTCTGGCAGCGGGAATATGGCTTTCAGGCTTTTTGCTCATGGTCATTTCCTCCGCCTGGTATACCTCCCTTACACGCAGCGATTGCGAGAGGAAAAATGAACAGACCGCTATATACGCTTCCCAGCAGCTTTTTGAAATGGCGATAGGCAGCGGCGTTTCTATTGCACGAAATATCTATGCAAACCCCAATATGTATACCTTCCTTGATAAGGAATACGAATCATCGGCGGAGTACTATGATGACTACTACGCCATGCTTCAAAACAGCCCTACCGCTATTGCTGAATCCAATGCGGTAAAGCACTATACCGTGTACACCTCAAATCCGACTATACTCCCCGGCGGAAATATCGCCCAGCTAAGTTCGGCAGTCAATTCAGAATGGCTCACCACCTACAACAGACTTGGACGTGCTATGGTGATGTACTGCAATTCAGCAAACGGCGAAGTATCACTGATACGCCGACTTGATCTGCAAGAATTGACCCACGGCGATGCGTACCTGAAAATTGATCTGAACCTTACTCAGCTTAAATCATGTATCGACAGCATTGACTTCGACGGCGATATTTTTATCGTCAGCGGCGCAAGTATAATCTACAGCAGTACTCCCGGCGCAAAAATGGAGGATATCTCCATAACCCACAATTTCTGCGCACTGACAAAGAACTACTACACCACCGATGTGGAGTTCTATTCACTGTCGTCTGATATGGCGCTCCTCAGCGGCTTCACAAGGGTGATACCAATATTCGCAGTAGGATTTGCCTTTGGTATAGCGCTTATCATATTCCTCTGGAGTATCAGCAGCAGTATCCGCCGGAGAAGCTTCATGGCGCAGAAGCTTGCTGATAACGACGGAACACTTATATCCCTCCGTGGAAAGAACTACGGCAGCGACGAGATAAGCGACCTTATCGACATAGGCGTTTCACTCAGCGAAAGACTTATCCGCCGCAGCGACGAGGTTGCACGAAGCAGCGAGTCACTTATGGAGAAAAGCGGCGACTACAGCGCACTTTTCGGTGTTGCCATGCGTATGGACGCACAGCTTTTTGTGCAGAATAATTATCCTGAACTGAACATAAGGTATCAGGACGAAAATACCATAAAGGAGGAACTTGACCTCCTGGAGAAGTTCGTCAGCGGAAAAGGCATAGAACTTGTCCTGCCGGAGAATGTTCCTGATAATAAGATACCAGGAATGGCGCTTGCCCTTGCAGCAGAGGCACTTTGCGGATATTCTGGCAGAAAGAAGATAAATATAAGAGTGGTCAGCGGCGTTCTGACTATGAGGTATAACTGCTCAAAGCCTATAGCAAAAACTACGCTTCTGCGACTGAATGCAATATTCGAGGACAGCCGTATCAGCGAGGAGTATGACTTCTCAAAAGGCAGCAGGTTCAACCCGTTCCTGCGGCTGAAATACTGCTGCGGCGACAGCGTTTCGCTTACTGCCATATCCGACGAATGTACAGACATCATCATCAAACTTATCCTTACCTAAACCCGACCATCTCCGGACGGCCATGACATTTACAGGAGTTGCTATGAATACAAAACGTTTTATCTCGCTGACTTTAGCCGTTCTTATGGCATCAGCCATGACTTCATGCGGCAATACTTCCACAAATTCTTCAACCACCGAAAAGACATCGCAGAAAACTGCTGCCCGTGTGTATACAGGATTCTTCAACGCCAGAAAAAAGGACGCTGTTACGCCGGATAACGCTGTCAAGACGCTGATAGCTGAAAAGATAGGCGCTCAGTGTGATGAGACATGGCTGGGCGATGCGGAAAACGATGAGCAGATAGTGAACGAGATGCTGCTTTCGGGAAATTACCCCGACTTCATCGCTTCCAGTTCCGGGTCATACCAGAAACTCCTTGAAGCTAACGCCCTTGTGCCGATCGACCAGTACTGGGACGAGTACCCCAATATAAAGAATATGTACACCGACAGCGAGTGGAACAGAGTTCGTGCCGAGGACGGTCATATCTATATAGTACCGCTGTTTTCCAAGAATTATATCCGGGACACCGGTACTGACCACGGCGAGGAAGCTTTCTGGGTTCAGGTAAAGGTTCTGGAATGGGCAGGCTATCCGGAGATAGTTACCCTTGATGACTATTTTAACCTGCTGGAAAGCTATATTGCAGCTAATCCCACCGACGAAAACGGTGAGCCGTATATCGGCTATGAGATACTTGCTAACGATACCTACTTTTTCAGCCTTGACAATCCGCCTATGTTCCTTGACGGATACCCAAATGACGGCTGCTGTTATGTGAACGAGGATACTCTCGAAGCCTGCGACTATAACCGTTCACCTACTGCAAAGCGCTGGTTCAATAAGCTGAATGAGGAGTACGCAAAGGGACTTATCGACCCGGAGTGCTTCCTCCTCACCACTGACCAGTACTACGAAAAGATAAAGAGCGGCAGGGTTCTGGGAATGGTTGACCAGCACTGGAACTTCAATAATGCAACGCTTGACCTGCCTCCGGAGTGTACCTATATACCCATTGGTGTAACTATCGACCAGGGCATCAAGGAGCATTACCACTCGCAGATAACTATGAATAATTCCAGCGGCGTAAGCGTTACAGTAAGCTGTACCGACCCTGACGGCGCATTCAAGTTCATGAGTGACCTGCTTGAACCAGAGATACTGACCCTTCGCTTCTGGGGCATTGAGGGCAAGGACTACATGGTGGACGACGACGGTATATTCTACCAGACCGAGGAGCAGAGGAAAAACTGGCATGATGCTGACTATGCCAAGGCTAATATATGCCTTTACAATAATCTGCCTTATTATTTTGGCATGGCTCAGGACGGTATCAATGCGTACTGCCCTTCATATCAGCCTAACGAGTTCTACCAGAAACTCAGCGACGACGTGAAGCGCTGTTTCGATGCATATGGCGTAAAGACCTATGTGGAACTTCTCAACGAAGCGCCTGAGAACAAACCCTGGTATCCTATGTGGACGTATAACAATACCCTTACCGACAGTACACCTGCGGGACGTGCAATGAAGCAGCTTGATGCATTGAAGCATAAGTACCTGCCGCAGCTTGTAATGACCAGTGACTTTGAAAAGACCTGGGAGGAATACAGCGCCGAGTACGACACTATCGACAGCAAAGTATACTTCGACGCTCTCACCGCCGAAGTCCGCCGCCGTTGTGAGTATTGACCCTGGGCTTCTCTTACGGGGCGCTTACTGGGAGGA
>CAMOEP010000020.1 GCA_946612185.1 uncultured Ruminococcus sp. | reverse complement strand
GTAGAAATTCTGCTCAAAAATCTGCGCATTATTATAGTGTCAACACGCCCTAATGAATAATCCCCTGGTATGGCACTTTGTCAGTGCATACCAGGGGATTTTTTATGGCGTGTCAACACGCTTTAAGCCGTAAACATCAGCCTTAAAAGTTCGATGAATATGATACTGCCGTACATTCCTGCAATGCTCATAACACCGAGAAGAAGGAAACTCAGCAGCATATTCAAAGGTCTTACTCCGCCGGCGGCTGATATAACTTCACTGGGGGGAGCGCCTATACGTCTGCCCTTCTTCATTCTCCTTAGCTGGCGCAGAGCGAACCGGAAGTACAGATAGTTACCGAAAAGGCAGAACGCCGTTCTTATCACCACGTCAACAGCGTTGAATACCTTCGTCAGCCCGCCTAGGAATGTGCGGTTTGCGTAGACGTATTCCGCAAGGGAGATGCTGAATATATTAGCCCCGTTTTCCAGAGCGTCGCCTACCAGCATACTTATCGCCGCAGGAAGTGCCAGCACCACCATTATCAGCGATGAAATGATAGTCCATAGCCACATACGGCGGTTTGCGAAGTACAGCGGCGGGAAAAGAAAGCAGCTTATATTCAGTGATACCTTCATACCGTAGTCCTTGATGCGTTTGAATATGGGGATATAGTATATGGTATTCACCGCCACGAAATCGGATACTTCCTTCAGGGTAGCGCCGCCCATATCCTCGTCAGGGTCGAAGCCCAGGTATTGTGCGGAAGTGCCTTCCATATTATTGACCGGCTTATCCGTAAGAAGTCTGGCGCCGCAGTGTGAGCAAACATCAGCGCCGCTTTTGTTAGATGACCTGCATACAGGACAGACGGTATCATCAGTAGGCATACGCAGGGGAGTTTTTGGGAGTTTTCTCTGCCATACACCGCCCTGACTGTGAAGCTCCTGATTGCCGCAGTGTCCGATCTCCTTATAGCACGCTCTGTGATGGGGCGAGCCGCAGTCCGGACATACAACTATGTCGTCGCCGTCCTCAAAGACTTTTTTGCAAACCACACAGCTTTCACCGATAAGATCCATAAATCAACCTCTTTCCTGATCTGGCAGAATATCCGCAAAACTGCCCCTTATCGCCTTGACCAGTGCCTCCGGGGACAGGCGTATCTGAGTACCTATACGTCCTCCGCTTATGAAGAACAGCGCAAGTGAAGCGGCACTTTCGTGGACTACTGTAACGAACTGCTTTTTCATACCGATAGGGGTGCAGCCGCCTCTGACGTAGCCAGTGACTTTGGTGATGTCCTTGACGTGGAGGAGTTCCACGGACTTCTCGCCCACTGACTTAGCCGCTTTTTTCAGGTCAAGTTCCTCCGCCACGGGAAGCAGGAAGCAGTAGAAGCTGCCGGACTTACCCTGTGCCACAAGGGTCTTGAAAGTCTCCTCAAGTGGCTGACCGAGGGCTTGGGCGGTGTGGATACCGTCGATAAATTCGTCACATTCGTATGTCTGGACAGTATATTCAATTTTGCACTTGTCAAGAAACCGCATCGCATTGGTCTTTAGTTCCTTGCCCATAGGTATCCTTCCTTTCAGCCTGGACTTTGCTGAAAACGCAGCCGCAGTAGTTCTGCCGGTAAAGCCCGTACTTTTTTGATAGTTCGATAGAATGTTTATACCCCTCATGTTTTTTGAAGTCGGAGAAAAGGTACTGAATACCGATAGTTTCCGCAAGTTCGCAGCCTTTTTCGTTTATGAAGGTGCAGTCCTTGTGAGGGGATATGGTGAGGGTGGTGGTGAAGAAGTCGCAGCCCAGTTCCTTAGCTTTAAGACCTGCTTTTTCAAGGCGCAGGGCGATGCATTTCTGACACCGCAGCCCACGTTCCGGCAGATCCTCCAGACCCTTGGCAAGGCTAAGAAAGGGCGCAGGGTCGTAAGTTTCCTCGATAATGGGAATATCCATACCCATTTCCTTTACCAGCCTTTTAAGCTCGCTGCACCGGTAGGTATACTCCTCCTCCGGGGCGATATTTGGGTTATAGAAGTAGAGGGTAATGCGGAAAAGCTCGTGCAGTACAGTCAGGGTATGGCTGCTGCACGGCGCACAGCAGGCGTGGAGCAGCAGCGAGGGCTTTTCGCCTGACTTGCGCAGTTCCTCGGCTTTCTGGTCGAAAAGCCTGCCGTAATTGACTTTCTGCATTACTGATCCTCCAGTTTTTTGAGGGCTTTGAGTTCCTCACGGTTAACTCTTATCTCAGCGTCCTTCAGGAGTTTTACCTCGCTCCTGTCGAGGATCACCGGCACTTCCGACTTATCGGTCTTGATACGCAGTTTACCGGTAATGATATTAGCGTCCTCGACTCTGCCCTTAACACCGTCAGGGGTAACAACGACAGCGCCCACCTTCGGGGTTATCTTCAGCAGTTCCTCATAGGCAGCCTGTTCGTTTTTCAGGCAGCACATAAGTCGTCCGCAAGTACCTGATATCTTAGTAGGATTAAGGGAAAGCCCCTGTTCCTTAGCCATTTTTATAGATACGGGGTTGAAGTCGCCCATATGTGCTTTACAGCAGAATTCACGTCCGCATATACCCAGACCGCCCAGTATCTTAGCTTCGTCCCTGACACCTATCTGGCGCAGTTCTATCCTTGTACGGAACACAGCCGCCAGGTCTTTTACCAGTTCACGGAAGTCCACACGGCTTTCGGCGGTAAAGTAGAACAGCAGCTTATTATGGTCAAAGGTACACTCCACGTCGATGAGGTTCATTTTCAGCTTGCGGTAAGCTATTTTTTCCTGGCATACCTTGAAAGCTTCCTCCACCAGTTTCTTATTCTTTTCCAGAACAGCCATATCCTCAGCGGTAGCAATTCTGATAATAGGTTTCAGGGCAGCGGCGAAAGACTTGTCGTCGATAGTGCGGTTAGCGATGACTACATCTCCGCACTCCAGACCTCTGACAGTCTCCACAATGACCTTATCGCCCAGATTAGTTTTGATATCACCGGGAGCGAAGTAATAAATCTTACCCACTTTTTTGAAGCGGATACCCACTATCTCTTTCATAAAAACTCCAATCTCAGCTAATGATGCTGATTATATCCGCACACAGCGCCGCCATAACAACAGGGGCGCTCACATTGCGTTCGATAGCGTTCCAGGCATCACGGGCAGCGTAGTGAATACTTGAAGCCTGACCGGGTGAGATAATACCGGCGAGGCGTTTGGCAGCGTCGTGACAGCAGCCTGTTAGCTTTGGTTCACTCATTTCAGAAAGCACAGCGCAGTCTCGCACAAGGTTATCCAGCATAGACATAACAGTCCGCAGGTCGTCCTTGCCGGAGCCGATAGAGTAAACATCGGCATTAAGTCTGTACTCGTCCTTTCTTATTATACTATCTGCAAGCCTTTTTGTCAAATCCACTTTTTTGCGCAGACTCTCGTCCACTACATACTGAGTACACAGACCGATATTTCCGTGGAAGCAGCCCACAGCCTGACGTATCTCGTCGGGGGAGAAGTCGTTTTCCTCGGCAAGTGCCGCCGCAGCTTCCTGTTCGGTGCAGGGCATCACGCTGAATGTGACGCATCTGGAGAGTATAGTAGGCAGGAATTCATAGCGGTTCACAGCGGTGAATATAAAGCAGCAGTACTCCGGAGGTTCTTCGATAATTTTCAGCATAGTGTTCTGGACTTCCTGGGAGAGGTTCTGGCAGTCCGCCATGATATATACCTTGATATCACTGTTATTGTTCGGGCGGACGAAAGCGTCCTGCTTGACGGCACGAATGGTTTTTACGCTGTAAGTCTCGGATTTTCCGGAGGTGGGAACGTAGGTGATATCCGGGTGAGTGCCGGAGAATACCAGTTTGCAGTTGCGGCATTTTCCGCAGGGAGCGCCGGTTTCGGTAAGGTCGCTGCACATAAGCTGAGCGGCATAGTAGGCGGCGATAGTCTTTTTTCCGCAGCCTTTATCACCGCAGAAGATTATGGACTGAGGTGACCTTTTCCGCAGCGCCATATTACCCAGGGAAGCCAGAAGTGTCTGGTTGCCATAGATAGTTTTCATGTCATATACCTCCTTCTTTTACTACCAGAACGGTGTCAATGCCGTAATTCCGGAACAGTGCGATGTGCTGGGAAGTGATGCGTTCTCCGCTTACAGCGATAGGGACAGCCGGAGGGCAGGGGACTTTTACAGAAGCACAGATCCTGCCTTTGGCGCTTGTTACGGGTATCTCCTCCGAGGGCGAGAACGCTGCCTGACGGATACTCATGACCTGTTCAGGCACGGGGAGAGTGAATTCAATGGCAGATGGCAGGATCTTCGGGACATTTTGCAGGGAGCGTGCCAGAACGTGTGAAAGCTGGATATATTCCCCGGTAGTATTTACCGGTGACATAAGGAGTATCACCAGTTCCCTGTCAGCGTATTCGCACTCAGCACCATTTTTACGCATTTCCTCAGCTAAAACTCTGCCGTCGAAGCCGGACTGTGCGGCTTTTATGGTGATATGGAACGGGTCGCCGTCAGTGAACAAAAGCTGTCCGGAGAAGTGTTCCCTGAATTCCCTTATAAGGTGGAGACTGCGCCGGATATCCTCCCTGATACGCTGGCTGACGTAGCGGCAGCACAGGTCGAGAGAATCCATGATAAGGTATGAGGGACTTGTAGAGCCGAACATACTCATGCACTGGCGGAGAATGTCTCTGTACCCCGGCTTTGAACAGTGGAGCATAGCGCCGCCGGTAAGTGCCGGAAGCATTTTGTGTGCGGAGTCGCAGCATATATCCGCTCCCAGGGCAATGGGGTGCATATTAGTCTCGAAGAACGGCAGATGAGCGCCGTGAGCGCAGTCCACCAGAAGCATCGCCCCTTTTTCTTTGCAGACCCGGCTGAGTTCCGGGATATCCGCCATAGCGCCGGTGTAGTCGGGGGAGGTGACGTAGAGGAAGGACTTCTCGTCCAGCATATCCGCAGCCTTTTCCGGGTCTATCCTGCCGGAGAGGATACCGCCGGAGTAGTCCGGGATAAGCCAGTCCACTTCAAGGTCAAGGAGTGCCGCTGCATTGAGAAATGACCTGTGAACGTTCCTTACTGCCACGCCACGCCGCCCCTCCAGCTTCATAGCCGTCAGCATAGCCTGTATGCAGAGGGTTGAACCGCCGGCTGAGAAAAGGGTATCGGCGCTTCCCCAGAGTTTTGCGGCATTTTCCTCGCTCTGGCGGATAATACCGTCAGCTTCAAAAAGGCTGTCCGCACCGGATATCTCGGTTATGTCAATGGCGTAAGGCAGCCAGTCGGCTTCGTCCGGAGTATGCCCCTTATGACCGGGCATATGGCAGCGGAGAACGCCTGAATCGTTATATTTATTAAGAAAATCGTTTATCGGTGTATTCATATTTTTATCCTATCAGAAGTAGTATTGCAGTATCCTGAATATCCGCAGTCTTGCCCTGCTCATGGTAGCGGAGACTGACTGAGGGGATATATCAAGCTTTGAGGCGATAGAAGCGATATCCATGCTCTTAAAATAGTATAGCATAATTATTTCCCTTTGTCTTGGGGTAAGCTCATTTTTAATAATTTTTAACAGTATCCTTCTTAATTTTGCGCCCTCACTTGTGTCATTTTCCTCAAGAAGATCACGGATATTCTGGTCAAGTTTGCCTGTGAATGTGTCTGAATAGCTTTCACGTCTTGACAAGGTCAGCCCTCCCTGTGGGTATATTCGGAGAGGATACCGATGACCTCCTGCATATCCTTATGCTCAGTATAAAGCAGAAAGATACGTCTGTCAAGCATCAGTTCCTCAGCTTCCAGGTGTCTGCCGCTGCGGATAAGGGACTTTTTCAGCGCAGAAAGCTCGTCGATGCGCTCCTTTACCAGCTTGCAGCTTTTCTTGTAACCCTCGATCATATCAGCATTTCTGTCAAGCATTTGTTACCTCCTTATCAGTGGATAGAACATTTGTTCGTTTCTTTTGTAAACTCATTATAGAACATTTGTTCTTTTCTGTCAAGGGCATACGAATTTATATTTTTGTTTTAACTTGTATTTCTTCACTCGCCGTATGGACTTTCCCGGCGAATTTTGGGGATATCAGACAGCTATCTGCAAAATGTTTACAAAACAGTAACATTAAATTTATCGGAAATTGTACGGAGTGACTAAGTTTTTAAAAGGTGTAGACAATCCCCCGGAAATAATGTATAATGTATATGTATAAATTGGCGGTGTATAACCGCAATAATCTGCTGTCCTACGGCAGCTTGTTTTTAGGAGAGTACATCTATGAGAGTTATAACTGGTACTGCAAGAGGCTGCCGCCTCGAATCCCCGGAGGGTATGGACGTAAGACCCACAAGCGATAAGGTAAAGGAGGGCATCTTCTCAGCTATCCAGTTTCAACTGCCAGGTGCGGTTTTCCTCGACCTGTTCGCCGGAAGCGGACAAATGGGCATCGAAGCCCTTAGCAGAGGCGCTGAAAGAGCTGTGTTCGTTGACAGCTCAAATAAGAGCATCAAATGCGTTACCGCTAACCTGCGTCATACCAAGCTTGACAAGCAGGCTGAGGTCATTACCCGTGACAGCTTTGACTATATCCGTCTTACTGCCCAGAAGTTCGATATAATTTTCCTCGACCCCCCTTACAGACACGGCAGTATCCCTGTACTCCTTCCACTTGCTGTGCAGAAACTCAATAATGGCGGTATCGTGATATGCGAGTACGAAAGAGAAGCACCTACCCCCGATGCACCGGAAGGCTTTGCGCTGAAAAAGCAGTACCGCTATGGTCAGATATGTATAGCTGTATTCCACCGACCAGGCGACGATGAGGAGGACGATGAAGTATGAGAAGAATAGCCGTCTGCCCCGGCAGCTTTGACCCGGTAACTCTAGGTCACCTTGACATAATCACAAGAGCGTCCAGGCTGTTCGATAAGGTGATAGTCCTTATCTCCCGGAATGCCGGAAAAAGTCAGCCCAGCTTCACCGCTACCGAGCGTATGCTTATGATAGAAGCTGTTACACAAGACCTGGATAACGTTGTTATTGATATACTTGACGGACTGCTGGCAGACTATGTTGAAAGCGTGGGCGCTATAGCTATCGTTAAGGGACTGCGTGCTGTGAGCGACTTTGAGTACGAGTTCCAGATGGCGCTTGCTAACAAGAAGCTTTATGCCGGCGCTGAGACAGTATTCCTTACCACCGCTGCGGAGAATATGTACCTCAGTTCCAGCGTTGTAAAGCAGATAGCCTACTTCGGCGGCGACATCAGCCACTTTGTTCCCGAACAGATACTTGACGATATAAAGCAGAGATTAATTAAAGAGAGGTAATAACTATGAGTATTGATGAGATCCTTGATGAAATGGACGAATTGCTTGATAAGGCTACAGCTATCCCCCTTGCTCCCCATAAGAAAATGGTGGACGGCGAGAGAATGCGTGAACTTATCAACGATATCCGCCTGAATATGCCTGCTGAACTCAAGGAAGCAAAGAAGATAGAGTACGACTGCCAGAGGATACTTGGCGAGGCTAAGGAGAACGCCGAGGTAATAATCCGCAAGGCTGAGGAGCGTGCTTCACAGATAGCTTCCCGTGAGGCTATAGTGGAGGAGGCAAAGAAGAAGGCTGCTGAGATACTCAGCAAGGCTCAGAACGCTGCCGCAAACCTCAGCACTCAGGCTAAGGAGGACGCTGAACACGTTACCGCTACCGCAAGAGCAAGTGCTACAGAGCTTCAGAAGCAGGCTGCACTGGCTGCTGCAACTATGCTGAAGGAGACTGAGACTCAGTACAACAGAAGCCTGCTGGAGGTTCAGCGCACTAAGGAGAAGATCCAGAAGCTTATAAAGAATTCTCCTACATTCGGTGAATTCAATCCCAATAATCAGGATTAAACAGATTAAAAATTAAGACCGTCCGGTGAAATTTTGCCGGACGGTTTCTTAATTAATCACGGTGATATAACATATCCGCTCCCTGTATACACATAATGGAATATGTAATATCTTTACCTATCATAAAAAACTTATATGTGCCGCATATGTGAGATTTGTGGGTGATTTCGCACATATCCTATTGACAAAATGGCTTGGAAGTGGTAAAATTAAGTTGCAAGATTAAAGAATTGATTAATTAAAGATAGGTTGTTAATTAGTTAATTCAATACCCACAGGGAGGAAAGAAAATGAAAAAATTCAAACGCATGGCAGCCGGAGTTTGCGCTATGTGCCTTTGCGCTGCTTCGGCAGTCCAGACAGGCAGCCTTTCAGGCGTGGCTGCTTCAAAGAACATCTCATCAACTATGGAATGGGATGCCCTTAAAATGGGCGGTGCAGGATTCGTTTCAGGTATCGTTTCCGGAGACAAGGAAATGTACCTCCGTACAGACGTTGGCGGTGCTTACAGATTCGACTATGAGAAGAACAGATGGGTTCAGCTTTTCGGATTCCTCAATGAGGATGACAGAGGTCTTTTAAGCTGTAAGGGTATCGCTATCGACCCTACAGACGATATGACTGCTTACTTCCTTTGCGGATGTGCTTACTTCTCCAACGCTAAGACATCTATCTTCAAGACAACAGACGGCGGTAAGACTTTTACCGGAGTTGACGTTACAGACCTGATACAGATCCACGGAAACGGTGACGGCCGTGAGTGTATCGAGCCTATCGCTGTTGACCCTGATGATCCGGACACTATCTATGCAGGCGGTGACGTAACTGCCGGCAAGTCCGCTCTTATCAAATCTACTGACGGCGGTAAGACATGGGAGCCTGTTGAGGGTTATGATGCTCTCGGTCTTTTCTCAGGCGAACTCAAGTACCCTTCATGGACTGACCATATGGTAAGAGGTACTGAACCTTCTAAACTCTACAACGAACAGAACGGTATCGGCTGTGTATATATCGAAGGCGGCAAGGTATACGTTGGTACTTCTGTTAAGGGTGAACCTAATATCCACGTTGCAAGCGTAAAGGACGATAAGTTTGAGCCTATCGAAGCACTCCCGAATGATAATTACCCTCTTTCTATCACAAGTGACCACAACGGAAACCTTTTCTTCACATATATCGGCGGACTTGCTTTTGCAGGTGGTTCCGGCGGTGCTTATAAGTACAACATCGCTTCCGGAAAGGTAGAAAAGCTTTCAGTATCCGATAACTCTATCGGTATGATAGAAGTTGACAAGAATGACCCTAACAAGATGTTCGCTCGTACCTGCGGTGTGTGGTCAGACCAGTGGTTCGGTACTGAATGGGTACAGGACGACCCCTCAACTCCTGAAAACGAAGGCACTATCGGTTGGGGCGACCACTTCTTCCGTTCATCTGACGGTGGTGAGACATGGCAGGATATCACTCCTGGTGCCGGCCCGACAGATTACTCCACAGGTACAGGCGTAAAGCAGTTCATATCCCTTCCTCTCGCTACAAACGGCTATGACTGGGCATACGGCAAGGCTTGTCACTGGGGAAGCAGTATCATTATCGACCCAAGAGACAAGGAAGGCGACAGACTTCTCCTTACTTCCGGTAACGGTGTTTTCGCCTGCGATAATGCATGGGACGAAAAGGGTATACAGTTCTACTTCCAGCCTGATGGCGTTGAGGAGTGCGTAAGCCTTGACTTCTTCAGCACATCTGACGGTCTTGACCTCTCTGCTATTGGCGACTATGACGGATTCATCCATACAAGCCCGACTGAAATACCTCAGCAGTACACTCCTAATATGGGTTCAACATCTGCTATTACAGTATGCCCTCAGAATACAGATGTATGGGCAAGAACTGCAAACGGTGACGGAAATAATACCGGAAGCGGATACTACACTCTCGACAGAGGCAAGACATGGACTGCATTCAAGCCGGCTTGCACAGGCGGTAAACTTGCTATAACAGAGCTTTCAAAGGGCAAGTACAGAATAATTAACACAAGTCCTAAGGGCGGTGTTTCCTATAGCGACGACTTCGGTGAGACCTGGAAGGAAAGCACAGGAATACAGGCTTCAAAGGGCGCTTATGCACTCGTTGACCCTGATGATCCGAAGATAGTATACGCTACAGGCGCTCAGTACAATGAGTACTGGTCATCTGATATGTCCAAGAAAGAACCTACATACGACGAAGCTCACTACTCTTACTTTGTAAGCGAAGACTACGGCGCAACCTTCACAGAAGTTCGCATTTGTCCTTACAACTGGGAACTTACATGGAAGTTTGAGCATACAGGTGACCTCGCATATGTCGGCAACGGTACTGTAGCTCTCGCAGGCGCAAATCACGGTATCTACCTCATCTCTGACAAGGGCAAGACCGTTGAACACCTTGAAAACGTTGTATACTGCAAGTGTATCGGCTACGGCGCACCTGAGAAGAAGGGCGATGTAAATACACTTTATATGTACGGTAAGCCTGAGGAAAGTGACCCGGAGGGTATCTATCGTTCACAGGATGCCGGAAAGACATGGGTTTGCATCAATACTGACCACCTCTATGGCGGTACAGGAAACGGCAACTACCTGGTAGGCGATATGGACGAGTTCGGCAAGGTATATATGTCAACTGTCGGCTGTGGTATCATCTGCGGACAGATCGCATCTGATACACCTCAGACAACTACAAATCCCACAACAAGTACAGGTCTTTGGGGCGATGCAGACGGCAACGGCGAGATCGGCGTATCCGATATCGTGCTTGCACTCCAGTATTCCTCTAATAAGACAAAGTACCCCATCAAGGACAAGAATATGGAATGGTCTGACTGCAACGCTGACGGCGTAATTGATGCAAAGGACGCATTCATAATCCAGCAGCTTGATGCAAAGGTTCTTACACAGGCTGATATGCCTTACAAGAAGTAATCATTATGAGCGCTCTCAACAGAGAGCGCTCTTTTTCTGTTACAAAACGGTTCATTCAGTTACAATTTAGTCCAGGCAGTTGATTATTTTCATAATATGCGGTATAATCAAAGAAAAAGCAAAGGAGAGTGCATAAATGAGAATCATTGCTGCAAATATTATCATGGTCACTGGCTTTTCTGCCCTGATAGGTGCAACTTTGCTGCTGAGTTCCTGCGGCTCAGAGCGTACTGCTGCCCCTGAACCCCAAAACAGCCAGCAGTTACAGATATTCACCGAGGCTGAAACTGAGCCTGCCACTGAAACTACCACAGCTTCTTCCACAAAGAAAACTAAGTCCACCACTCAGACCACTTCTGCCGCAGATGAAGATGATGATACCGTCACAACTGCCGCCGCTGAGGACGTTACTGAGTCATGGTCTAACTACGATGACGGTACTTATGTTGCGTACCACTTCCGCAGCAAGAAACTGCTGAACTCCCACTTTGAGAAGCACGGCGATGAGTTTGCTGATGATTTCGGCTACCAGTCCGCTGAGGAGTACGAGCAGGGCGCAAGCGACGTTATCAATAACCCTGATGCCCTCTACAAGACTGAAGCCGAGGACGGCGACGGCGTGTACTACATCGAATCTACAAACGAGTTCGTTATACTCTCTACAGACGGCTATATCAGAACGTATTTCCGCCCTGATGCCGGTATAAAATACTTCAACAAACAGTGAGGCACTATGAATCCGAGACTACCCTATCTGCGTGAGAAAACCTCCAAGCTTACCACTTCGCCTGGGGTCTATATAATGAAAAACAAGGAACTGGCGATAATCTACATCGGCAAGGCTAAGAACCTGAAAAACCGTGTCACAAGCTACTTCCGTGAGAACCCCGACCACCTGCCGAAGGTTGCGGCAATGGTTTCCCATGTGTACGACTACGACTTTATCGTTACCGACAGCGAATTCGAGGCGCTGCTGCTGGAGTGCAGTCTCATAAAGCAGCACAAGCCGAAGTATAATATCCTGCTGAAAGACGACAAGGGCTACCACTATATCCGCATCTCCGATGAGCCGTTCCCACGGATAACTAACGAGAAGAATACCAAAGCCGGCGGAACTTACCTCGGCCCGTACACCTCCGGATTCATCACCCGTGAGGCAGTCAGCGAGGCGAACCGGGTATTCATGCTGCCCACCTGCCACAAGGTATTCCCCCGTGACTTCGGCAAGGGCAGACCGTGCCTGAACTACCACATAAAGCTGTGCATGGGAGTATGCCGGGGGAAAATATCCCAGGAAGACTACCAGAGCGCCGTAGACCAGGCGATAAGCTTTATAAAGTCCGGCAGCGCTCAGTCCGTGGAGCGCATGGAACAGGAAATGCAGGAGGCTGCTGAGGAACTGAACTTCGAGAAAGCCGCAATGCTCCGTGACCGTATAGCCGCAGTCCGGAAAGCTGCCGAGAAGCAGAAGATAATCGGCAGCGGAGTGGATTCTGCGGATATAATCGGCATTGCGGAATTCTATGACGGGCTGTATATATCGGTGCTGATGTACCGGGAGAATCGGCTTTTCGACAAGGCAGTATTTGAACTGGAAAAGTCCGAGGGTGAGGACATTCTTGGCAGCTTTATGGCGATGTTCTACCACGGCAGGGAGGATATACCGAAAACGATAATCGTTGACCATATCCCGGAGGAACACGACCTTATCGAAGCCATGATAGAAAAACAGACCGGCAGGAAAACTGTTCTCCACCAGCCTCAGAAGGGCAAGTTTGCGGAACTTCTCCGACTTGCAAAGGATAACAGCGCCGAGTACGCCGCTTTGAAAAATAACCGCACCGGCAAGGAAGTCATCGCCCTTGAACAGCTTGGTAAAAGCCTGGGCCTTGAGCATCCGCCAAAGTATATCGAAGCTTACGATATATCCAACCTTTCCTCGGAATCAATGGTCGCCGGAATGGTGGTGTTCGAGGACGGCAGACCCCTGAAAAAGGCATACAAGCGGTTCATGATAAAGGAACAGGAGTACCAGAACGACTACGGCAGTATGCAGGAAGTCCTCCGCAGACGGCTTATGCATATCGTCAGCCAGGAGGGGGACGAGTTCTTCACACGCACTCCCGACCTGATACTCCTTGACGGCGGTAAAGGTCACGTCAATGCCGTTGCGCCTATAATGCGTGAACTGGGGCTGAATATTCCCCTTTTCGGCATGGTCAAGGACAGCAAGCACCGCACCCGTGCCATAGCTACCGGAGGGCGTGAGATACAGATAAATAACCTGAAAGCTGCATTCGATATGGTCACACGGATACAGGACGAGGTTCACCGTTATTCAGTTGCGTTCATGCATTCACGGCATAAAAAGCGGTCGTATCAGTCGGTGATACTGAGCGTGCCGGGGATAGGTCAGAAAAAACTGGAACGGCTAATGCTGCTTTACCGTACTAAAGAACAGTTGCAGGCTGCCGACCCTGAACAGCTAAGAAGTGCCGCAGGTGTCAGCCTTGAAACTGCTCAGGAACTTTATCGTGTCATACACGAGGAAATGTAGTATCACAGAGCATTGCAGAAGTACTGCGATGCTCTTTTTTTGCGGCAAATTCACGCAAAATCCATTGACATCTGCGATTTTTGATGTTACAATATAACTAACAGAACGCTTCAAAAAAATATCAGCGTTCAGAGAGAAGGAATTACTATGAAGAAAATTGCAAAAACCACCGCTTCTCTGCTCTCCGCTGCTGTTATGGCACTTTCAGCAGCCGCAGGTATCGCTCCTGCTTACATGAGCGCTGCTCCTATGGCAGCTTCTGCGGTGGACGACACCAACGACGACTGGCTCACAGTCAAAGGCAGCCGCATCTATGACATGAACGGCAATGAGGTATGGCTCACCGGTGCGAACTGGTTCGGTTTCAACTGCACTGAGAACGTTCCCCACTACCTCTGGAGCGGAGATATTGACGATATGGTTCGTGAGATCGCTGACCACGGTATCAACGTGCTGAGAATCCCCGTATCCACCGAGCTTCTCTATAGCTGGATGATCGGTGAACCTCTGCCTATCAAGAGCGTAAACCCCAACAATGACCCGTCCTACAGCATCAACGTTGATCTTATCAACCCCGACGGCTCTGTTGCCAACAGCCAGCAGACTTTTGAAGTACTCCTGGCTAAGTGTAAGAAGTACGGCGTTAAAATGTTCATCGACATTCACAGCCCTGAGTCGAATAACTCCGGTCATAACTATGGTATCTGGTACGGCAAGACAATGACCAACTTTGAAGACGTTATGGTTGACACTGACCTGTGGATAGAGACTCTTGCATGGTGTGCCGACAACTACAAAAACGACGATACCCTTATTGGCTTCGACCTGAAAAATGAGCCTCACAGTACCTACGGCGGTGCGCCTGTTGACGCTATCTGGGACGACTCCGACGCTCCCAATAACTGGAAAAAAGCCGCTCAGGACTGCGCTGACGCTATCCTGGCTAAGAACCCCCATGCACTTATCCTTATTGAGGGCAACGAGGGCTTTGAGGGTCACGGCGCTTGGTGGGGCGGAAACCTCCGTGGCGTTGCTAAGTACCCAGTAACTCCTAAGGCTGGTACAAGCCAGATAGTTTACTCTCCCCACGACTACGGCCCGATAGTAAGCGCTCAGACATGGTTCAATAAGGACTTTGACGAGCAGACTCTCCTGGACGACTATTGGTACGACACCTGGGCTTACCTGGTTGACAAGGATCAGTACCCCCTGCTTATCGGTGAGTGGGGCGGACGTATCCCGGAAACTGTTGACGAAAAGACAATTCTTTCAACTCCCTCATCAACGCTGGACGATACCGAGAAGAACGTGAAGTGGCTCATACTTCTTCGTAACTATATGATAAAGAACCACATCAACCACACATTCTGGTGTCTTAACGACGACTCCGGTGATACAGGCGGACTCTGGAAGGGCGTACAGTTCAACGGCGCTACCGGTACTGTTATCGACTGGGATACCGTGAAATACGGTCTGTTTGAGCCTTCACTCTGGCAGACTTCTGCAAGCGGTAAATACATCGGTCTTGACCACCAGAACGCACTCGGCAAGAACGGTATCTCCCTGAACGACTTCTACGCTAACTACGCTTCCACTGAGGGCAGTAACCTTAACGGCGGTACTAAGGCAAGCGGTCAGATAGTTACTACTGATACTCCCTCTACAACTGCCACTACCGTCAGTAACACAACCACAACACAGAACGTTACCACTACTTCCACTGTCAATACTGGCAGCAGCAGTGTTATGCTGGGTGATGCGTTTGTTGACTCGCAAATAAGCGTTGCCGATATCGTTTCAGTACTCCAGTACGCCGCAAATAAGGAGAAGTACAACCTCTCCGATGAGGCGCTTAAAAACGCAGACGTTAATGCCGACGGCGCTGTAGACGCTAAGGACGCTTTCATTATCCAGAAAGTAGACGCAGGTCTTATCAAACAGTCCGATCTCCCTGTAAAGGACTGATTTCTGCCTTGGGCTGGTTCTATTGGGGGAAACCCTTTTGAAAAAGGGTTATCCCCCAAACCCCCTTCCTAAAACTTCTAAATTAAAAAATTCCCCCTGATATGGCGGACGAAAAACTACAGGCTCTTGCGAGTGTAGGTTCGCCATATCAGGGGGAATTTTTAAGCTAAAAGTCTTTG
>CAMOEP010000019.1 GCA_946612185.1 uncultured Ruminococcus sp. | reverse complement strand
AAAACCCCAAGACAAAGCGGTATATGTATACTTCCGCCGACAGCTTCGTGCTTATGGAGGGCGAGCCGGATTCCGACAGCTTCATGCAGGCAGGTAACCAGGAATTGCTCACATTCACCGAAATGGACGGCAATACCTACATATGCGAATCCAGCGATAAGTATGTAAACAATTTCGGCTGGTATAATTCAGCTTCTTACTCAATGCAGAGAGTGGGAAATTTTGAAACAGGCGCAAACGTTCAAAAGGCGTGGGAGATGCGAAACGGCAGGAAGTACTACATCACGTCCCCGAAGTACTCCAACTGCTTTTATAATGTGCAGCCCGCCATGAAGCTGACTGTCCCGGCAGAAACAAGCGGCTGTGCAAAAATACAGGGACTTAACAAAACAGTCCGCTTTACTGACGACAGTCATGCAGAGGCGTTTGTGATGATACCCGGCGAAGCAGGACGTGATATGTACGACTTTGAAGTGTTCTCCGAAAACGGCTGCGAATTCCTGCGCTCCTCCGACAAAAGCGTAACAATGATAAGCGAGGACGCTATTTCCGACATTCCGGCGGATACTTGCGAAATTGCTCTTGAAACTGACAGAGCAAAGTGGTATAATATAGGAGAGATGGGCGGAAAGTCCGTTACCCTCGATATCCCCGAAAAGGCAGCCGTCTATGTTTACGACAGGTTCGACCATATGGTCTATTCAAGCTATATGAAAGACTACGGCAGCACTATCACATTCCCCGCAAGCGGTAAGATCGTATTCATAGGCGAAAGCGGCAATAAGGTGGGTATTGGCTGAAAGAAGTGATACTATGGATTACAAGTGTCTGATAATAGACGACGATGAGATAATTGCAGAAAATACTGCGGAATACTTCAATGCATTCGATGTGAAAACAGCTTATGTTACAAGCTTTGAGAAAGCGGTGGTCTTCCTTGCGGAGAACACCGTTTCTCTGCTGCTTCTGGATATAAACCTGGGCGGAAAGTCTGGCTTTGAGCTTTGCCAGAAGATAAGGGAACAGTTCAGTATGCCCATTCTTTTCATAAGCGCCCGCACCAGCGACGATGATGTGCTTATGGCACTTAATATCGGCGGCGATGACTATATCAAAAAGCCATTTAAAATGAATATCCTCCTTGCCAAAGTCAAAGCTATTCTGAACAGGTACGAGAATACCCAGCCCTCCATAAGTCAGACCGATGTACATACCGATAACAAAAAGATACCTGTCTCGGAGGAGATTTTTCTGGATACACAGTCCCATTGTATCCGCAAAAACGGCTGTCAGATAACCCTGAAAGCCCTGGAATACAAAATGCTCCACTATTTCCTCATGCACCGGGATAAGGTCATAACTAAGGACGAATTCCTGCAAAATGTCTGGGAGGACGAGTACGTCGGTGAAGGTACTGTGGCTGTACATATCCGCCACCTGCGTGAAAAAATAGAGGCTGACCCTAATGAACCTAAGATAATCAAGACCGTCTGGGGTGTAGGGTATATCATGGGTGGTGAGTCATGAGATACGTCAGCGCTCTTCTGCTTTTGGCGGTGACTATCGCCTGCTTTATCGGCATTTTTATTATTACCGGCAATCATAAGTTCACACCGGATATCCTCCTGCAAAACGATATAGCCCAGACTGTCAGGGAAAATATGAATGACCTTGATGTGCTTGAAAAAAAGTTTCCCCATACCGATATATCCGTGTACGATACGGAGGGCTTCTGCATTTATCCGGCTGGTAACACCTCGACCCTTAACGATGCAAGAACTAATGGCGACCTGTGCCTTGCCGTTACCGACAGAAACAGATTCCTCGCAACAGCCACTATCTCCGACCCGTCTTTCCTGGCATATAACACGGCGTTTAAGCGGCTCACATTTTCGGCTGTGATACTGTTCATTATTATTACTGCGGCTGCAATATCTTTCTATATTTATATCGCAAGGAATATTCTAAGCCCTTTCCGTAAAATGAAAGAGTTCGCTGGCAGGATAGCTATGGGCGACCTGGATAGTCCCCTTGAAATGGAGCAAAGCAATATGTTCGGAGTTTTCACTGAAAGCTTCGATATCATGCGTGAGGAACTGAAAGCTTCCAAAGCAAGAGAAACTGAACTGAAACATAAGGAAAAGGAACTTGTGGCTGAACTCAGCCATGACCTGAAAACGCCTATTACAGGTATCAATACCATTTGCGACGTTCTGAGCGTTAAGGTCAGCGATGAATATATCCTCGGAAAAGTAGGCGGTATACAGAAAAAAACTCAGCAAATGGAAAACCTGGTCAGCGACCTCCTCACCGCTTCGCTTGATGACCTGGGCGAAATGACCGTTAACTGCACCGACGAGTTCTCATGCGTGCTTCTGGATATCATTAGGGCTGCGGATAGCCGCTCGCTGGCGAATGGATGTACTATTCCGGAATGTATGATACACATTGACAGGAAACGCATGGAGCAGGTCATCGGGAATATTTTCAGCAACTCCTATAAATATGCCAACACTCCCATTGATATTGAGTGCGCCCTGAGCGGCGACTACCTGAAACTGTCCGTTACCGACCACGGCAAGGGCGTGCCGGCTGATGAACTTGACCTTATTATGAATAAGTTCTACCGTGGAAAGAATATTAAGGATTCCGGCATTGACGGCAGCGGTCTGGGGCTCTATATCGCTTCAGCTCTTATGGCGAAAATGAACGGCGAACTTATTTGCTCATGTAAGGGCGGAGGTCTTACAGTTACCTTAATGATACTTATGTCATAAAAAAGCAGCTTGCACTACACAAGCTGCTTTCTTAGTTTTATTCAAGCTTACCATAATCCTCGTCGGAAACGACTTCGCACCATTCAGTACTGCCTTCCTCGCCGGGTATTTCGATAGCAAGATGTGAGAACCAGCTATCCTTAGCTGCGCCGTGCCAGTGCTTTACCTCAGCAGGGATATTTACCACCTTGCCAGGAGTAAGCTCGACAGCCTCCTTGCCCCACTCCTGATAGTAGCCTCTGCCGCCTACGCAGATAAGCATCTGTCCGCCGGCGCTTTTTGCATGGTGGATATGCCAGTTGTTACGGCAGGCAGGCTCGAAAGTTACGTTATATATCGGTATCTGCTCAGTTGAAACAGGTGCAAGGTAACTCTGTCCTACAAAGAAATCGCCGTAAGGATTCTTCTCGCCAATGGGGAAGAAAATGCTGTTCTGAAACTTGTCCTTGTCGGTCAGTTCAGGGGCAGTCTCGTTCCACACCTCTTTCGCAAGTCGGAATACTGCCCAGCCCTTTGGCCAGCCCACATACATTGTAGCGTGGGTGATTATCTCCGCAATTTCCTCCTTAGAAACTCCGTGTGCCTTTGCGTTCTGAAGATGATACACAAGGGAACTGTCAGTAATTCCGGAAGCCATAAGTGACACAACTGTGATGATACATCTGGTCTTGACATCTATTCCCTGACCGTTCCACACCTCACCGAACAGCACATCATCATTGAGATGCGCAAACATCGGTGCAAATTCGCCAAGCTGATCTCTGCCTGCTGTCTGTACGATCTTCTCACTCATAATCATCTCTCCTTTTTAAGTAATTGCATAACGCAGGAATAAATTATGCTGTATATTCCGTGCATTGTAAAGTCTATTCCTGAGTCTCTGATAGCTTCACGCTGCTTATCCGTCGCAACTGTGTACGGGTATACTCCAAAAAGAAACGGGAAGAACACGAATATAAATCCCTCGCAGTCGATGTCCGGGAAGAACTTTTTCAGGCAGTTCCTTACTGCGTCCAGCGATGCGCCATAGGCTTTCTTGAACTCGGTTATCCGCTCCAGCCTGGAGTTTTCCTCCATATCATAATGATTCATGGCAAGCAGCTTCAAAAGCTGGCTATGCTCCTCCAGCGAACCAGCTAACGCATCAGCAAACTCATCGGCGGACATAGTTTCCTTGCTCTCCGCCAGTTCATTCATATGCGCAGCCCAGTCCTCATACTCCCTCTGCATCAGCGCCAGGAAGATCTCCTCCTTCGTCTGGAAGTAGTTATATATAGAAGTCCTGGTAAACGAGGTAACTTCGCCAATATCCTTGATAGTTATTTCCCGGAAGCTTCTTGTTTTGTACAGTTTCTCGCAGGCTTTAACTATCTCCTCTTTCCGTGAGGCAGTCAGTTCTGGTGAACCTTTAGGCAACCCAGTCTCCCCCTTTCTATATTGACACGGTGTCATTACATATATTGTACCACCATTCTGACATCGTGTCAATACATTTCGACCCTTTTTGGCACTTTGCACTACCCTGCTCCTTTTTTATTGTAAGTTTGCACCAATGTACCGGTATTGCAAATATCATCAGAATGGTGTATAATAAGTTTAGGCAACACCGCACAAAAGGAGAAAGCATATGAAATACACTAAACTCGGCAATTCTGAACTGAACGTTTCCCGGATATGTATGGGCTGCATGGGCTTCGGAGATGCGGCAAACGGACAACATTCCTGGACTATCGACGAGACTCATTCCCGTGAGATAATCAGACGTGGACTTGATCTGGGAGTGAACTTCTTCGATACCGCTATCGCATACCAGTCCGGTACAAGTGAGCAATACCTGGGCAGGGCTTTGAAGGACTTTGCTAAACGTGATGAGGTCGTAGTCGCCACTAAATTTCTCCCACGCACTCCTGCTGACATCGAAGCTGGTATAACCGGTCAGCAGCATATCGAGCGTATGATAAACAAAAGCCTCGAAAATCTGGGCATGGACTACATTGACCTGTACATATACCATATGTGGGACTGGAACACTCCCATTTCCGATATCATGGAGGGACTGAATAACGTTGTGAAAGCCGGAAAAGCCAGATATATCGGCATTTCCAACTGCTATGCATGGCAGCTTGCCAAGGCTAACGCTATGGCTGAAAAAGAGGGGTTCGCAAAATTCGTCAGCATACAGGGTCACTACAACCTCATTTTCCGTGAGGAGGAGCGTGAAATGGCTATGCTTTGCGCTGAGGACAATATCGCTATGACACCTTACAGCGCACTGGCAAGCGGCAGACTGTCCCGGCTTCCCGGCGAAACTTCCAAGCGTTCCCAGGAGGACACCTACGCTAAATTCAAGTATGACGCAACTAAGGAACAGGACGAGGTGATAATCAGGAGAGTTCATGAAATTGCCGAAAAACACGGAGTTTCTATGACTGAGATATCCCTTGCATGGCTTCTGACGAAGGTAACTTCACCGGTGGTCGGTGCGACCAAGCTTCACCACATCGAAGGCGCTGCAAAGGCAGTTGACATTACCCTGTCAGAGGATGAGACTGCTTACCTGGAACAACCCTACGTCCCCCACCCTCTTGCCGGAGTTATGGCGCAGAATAAGCCTGCAAACCGCAATGACAAGCACGTCTGGTCTACAGGCAGCCAGAAAGTGTGAGGTAAAAATGGCTTCAACAAAAGATTATCTGGACTTCATTCTGGAACAGTTGTCCGAAGCGGACGGGATAACCTACAGGGCGATGATGGGCGAGTACATCATCTATTATCAAGGAAAGATCGCAGGCGGTATTTACGATAACCGCTTTCTCGTCAAGCCTACGGATTCCGCCAGAAAACTCATGCCCGATGCCCCTCTTGAACTGCCTTATGAGGGCGCTAAGGAAATGCTGCTGGTGGAGAACATGGACAGCAAAGAATTCTTAGCGAAACTGCTTGATGCAATGTACAGCGAACTTCCTGCTCCAAAGAAGTAAAAGAAATGCCCCGAAGCACTTTTGAGAAATGCTCCGGGGCATCGTTTTTCATTACTCCATATTCTTCAGGGCAAGCGCCTTGGGAATGTTCTTTATACGGTTAAAGTCCAGAATAGTTATGATAAGGTACGCCGCAAATACCATGACGAATTCCTTGACAAAGCCGGAAACGCTCATCTGGAATGCGAACCAGCCGCCCATTTTCATCATCATTACTTTCCAGAATACTGACATAAGCATGAATCCCAGATACATCGCCAGGAACTCCGAAATAAATACCACCAGAGCCGTGGGAGCAAGGTAAAGTGACGCTATTTCGCCGGTATCATAGCCCAGTATCTTCGCCATTGATATAGCACGCTCGTTCTTCTCAATGATTATCTTTGTCAGAAGATAGAGAATTATCGCCGCTACTATCACGCAAACGTACTGGAAATAGGTCATGTACGCACCCATTGAATGGTCAAGCTGTTTGGCAACTTTCATCATATCATCGGCAGTTATTTCCTTTGCGATGTACTCCTCATCAATGCCGGTTATCTTGCTGTCTGCCATGTAGCCGCTGAAATCGTCCTCGTCCTTGCCGAATACTGCATTGAACTGCTCGCCGGTCATAAATACCGCAATTGCGGCGGAGTAGTCGTTTACCTCACTGACTTTCCAGGTGTAGTCCTTATGCTCATACTTCTCAGAAAGAGTTATAACGTCGCCCTCATGGACTCCGTACTTCTCGGAATACGCCTGCGAGATAACTACCGGTGCGTTCTCCCCTGCCTTAGCTTCTGACACGAAGCCATTGCTGAGCCTTATGTACTTGCTGTCCGGAGAAATGCCGTAGACCATTACCTCCTCGCTGTAGCTGTCAGACTTCCGCTCCAGAGTGTACACGGAAAACCGCTCTGCGTCAGCATTTTCCGGGACTATGGTATTGCCATCATCGTCCTCAGATGCGCTGAGTATCACCTGGTCTTTGGCGAACATCATATCAGCCATTGAACCCTGATAATATGTCAGAGTTTCCGGCATTCCCACCGCCATTGACAGCAGAAGCATAACAAATGTGATACCCACAAAAAGCATCAGGTAATTGGGGATATTCTGTAAAAATACCCTTATGCGGAAGCGTGAGAAGAAGTTCCAGCGTGGAAGCCTTACTGCTTTCTTGCGCTTGGTGCGTTTCAGG
Organism: uncultured Ruminococcus sp.; assembly: GCA_946612185.1. Classification (GTDB taxonomy): domain Bacteria; phylum Bacillota; class Clostridia; order Oscillospirales; family Ruminococcaceae; genus Ruminococcus. Next base: position 8,698 of record CAMOEP010000019.1, on the reverse strand, counting down.
TCGTGTCTGAGGAAGCGCAGGGGCGACAACCGGAGAGTATGCACGATCACCGCAAAGTTAATGATAATCATAAGTATCATCGGCACTAATGTTGTGCGTATGAAAGCTTCCGGTGTCCACATGGTCGAATATTTCGGCAGACTGTAGCTGTTGTAGTACATTCCTATGACCACATTCTTGAACACGGTATATCCCAGTATATTGCCGATTATCGCCGCAAGCACCACCACTATCAGCGGTGCGCTCATGTAGTAGCGCAGAAGCTCGCCCTTTGAGTAGCCAGAGGCACGGAGAGTTCCGATAACGGAGGACTCCTGCTCCAGGGTAGTACTGATAGTTACAGCGAATATGAACGCCAGCACTGCCGTCAGGATATACAGCAGAACTCCGCCCATTACCTTGTCGTTGCCCAGGTCATTTTCTGCAAAGGTCATGGCGTTGTTCATGTACGCCGGTACGAAATCCTTGATCTCAAGGTCTTCGTCTTCTGCAACTGCAACCTGAGTTATCAGTGATCTCAGAAAACGCTCGGACATTTCCTTTTCGGCGTACTCATCAGCAGGCTTTTCCTTGTAGGTGAACGTGTAGTTCGCACGGGTATTGCTCCGGATACGGCTGAAACCCTCCTCCGTCACCATTGCCACGTCAAAGGTCAGCGCATCGAACATGGTATCGGTATTGCTTTCGTAGAGGGTGGTGTAGTCAACAAAGGACGCATATCCCACCACCTCAAACTCCGTATTCCCGGCAAGAATAGTGTCGCCAATGCCTATACCGGCGTTGTCGGCGTGCATACGGTCTATGAGTATCTCGGAATCATTCTCCGGAACTCTGCCCTCCATAATGTCGAACAGGTCAACGTTCTTACGCTGGCTGTACACCCGGACTGTGCCTGTATAGCCGTCATTGCCGCTGATAGCTTCGTCGGTGTCCTTGTAGAAAAGTTCGCTGATATCCACGGGAACGGGGTCGGACTTCTCGTTAAGGTCGTAGCGGTCGGCAAGTTCGGAGTACTTCTCGTCAATTTCCTTGTCGATCTCCTTTTTCGCCTTGTCCATTGCGTCAGCAAAGGCATCGGAATACTCCTCGGAACGCTTTGCCTCGTCAAGTGCATCGGTGACCGCCTTATCAAAGTTCTCTGCCATAGCAGTTTCAAGGGCGGTATCTATCATGGACTGCCGCTCCTCGTCGGTGACGGTCATTCCGGCGGCTATCTGCTGGTCTGCGGCAGCTTCCACCTGTGAAGTGATAGCGCTGCGAACCTGCTCCGTTACATTTTCGGCAACCGCTTCGTCCACCGCTTTGCGAACTTCTTCCTCAGCCTTTTCATAAGCCCGCTCACGAAATACTGCCGGAACGTCCGCCATTTCGCCGGAAGCTATCGCATCAAGCACCTTGCTGTCAGCCTTTCCGGAAAGCAGGAAGTGACCGCTTTCACGATTCATCAGCTCGCTGTTTTCGTCGAGGGTATGTATCATACTGTTATTTGCAACGTACATTCCCGAAACAAAGCCGATAGTCAACACAAGTATCAGCCACACCATAAGGTAGCGTTTCCAGTCACGGCGCAGATCTTTCCAGACACGTTTCAGCAGCGGATTCCGTGGTCTTTTTCCTGATGATATACTGCTTTTATCCATTTACTGCGCCCCCTTACCATTCAAGTTCGGCGGCGGTCACCTTTTCGGTATTTATGATATCGTGCCTTATCATACCGTCACGAAATTTGATAACGTGGTCTGCCATAAGCTTTATCGCTTCGTTGTGAGTTACCATAATTATGGTGTTGCCGTACTTCTGGTTTACCTCCTCGATAAGCTGGAGTATCTCCTTGGAGGTCTTGTAGTCCAGCGCACCTGTCGGCTCGTCACACAAGAGAATATCCGGGTTCTTTACAATGGCTCTGCCGATGGATACTCTCTGCTGCTGACCGCCGGAAAGCTGGTTTGGCAACTTGTAGCGATGCTCGAAAAGTCCCAGAATTTTCAGCAGTTCGTCGATATCAAGGGGGTTATCGGAAAGGTAAGCGCCGGTTTCGATATTCTCCTTGACGTTCAGATTCGGGATAAGGTTATACATCTGGAAAACGTAGCCCAGATGCTTGCGTCTGTAGCGGGTCAGGCTTTTTTCGTCCATATCCGCCAGCTTGTCGCCGCTTATACGAATCTCGCCTTCGTCAGCGCTGTCAATGCCGCCCAGTATATTGAGCAGCGTGGACTTTCCTGAACCGGAAGGGCCGAGAAGCACGCAAAATTCCCCCTTAGCGACTGTAAAATCAAGCCCTTTCAGAACATCCTGCCTGGTGTCGCCGCTGCCGAAACTCTTTTTCAGCCCCTTGACTTCCAGAAATTTTTTCTCCTCATTACTCATAGTCATCCTCCTTATGTCACTGAATGGTCATAGTTATTATATGCTAACAATATTATATCATCTTTTAGGCTGTTAATCAAGCGAAAGTGGTTCAAAGCATGCACAATTCATAAGCAAGCCCAATTTTCCGGAGAATGTGTCGAAACTTCTCATAAAAGGTACACAAATCAAGCTGTACCAGCTTCAAGCTGAGCCAGCTTGACCGCACCCACGTTGTCGCTCGTTAACTCGCTTACTTTAAAAGAAACGGTACTTTGTACGTCGCTCAACCTTATTCTTCCTGGTACATAGTTCTCCGGTAGAATCGTAAAACAGCAGTTTACAGAATTTTCCGAACAGAACTTTGTACCAGTGCAAATTTGGTTGAGCGACGGAAAAAGCACCGTTTCTTTTAAAGTGAGCGAGCGTAAGCAAGCGCCAACGTGAGAAGCGGTCAAGCTGGCTCAGCTTGCGAGCGACAACGTGAGATGCGGTCGAGCTGGCTCAGCTCGACTTGAAATTATTATTAAGGTGTGATATAATAGGTGTAAACGGACGGTTGATTTTTCAATCTGCTGTTTAATTATGGAAAGAAACCATTGCTTGAATTCAACCTGAAAGTGTGGTATAGTATACTTGTGAAAAGAATTACAGTTACTAACGACAATATTCAGGCTGCTTCGCATAGAGTTTCTTCCGGGGAGGTAAACAAGGATATGAAATTCAGCGACAACCTGGTTCGATACCGCAAAAAAGCCGGTATCACGCAGAGTCAACTGGCGGCTAAGCTGTCGGTCACTCCGCAGGCTGTTTCAAAATGGGAAAAGGGCAGCTATCCCGATAGCGAACTGCTGCCGGAAATATCAAGGATTCTCGACGTTTCCCTTGATGTACTCTTTGGACTAAAAGAAGATGACGGTAAAGTGGACATCTCTCGAATTGCCGCACATAAACTCCAGCATCTTCCGGAGGAGGAGAAAAGCGCTTTCGTTATCCAGCTCGGATACACCCTCATCTCCGCCTATAACGCCAGTGCTGCCCCGGAAACTATCTCGTTCCCGGAAACACTCAACAAAGAGACTTATGCCCTGCTCCGCACAGATTACGAACTTGCCCTGGCAAGACTTAACCAGAATATGCAGTACCTCTGTTTTATGCGAATCCCGGAAAATGGCATCGACGACTATTTCCGCATCGACGAGCGTATTATAAGGCTGTTCTCCCTCCTCTCTGACGAGAATTGCCTCCGTGCTATCCGGTACTGCGAAACTCTGGGACGCAATTGTATCATCACTACCGATTTCCTCGCAAGCGAACTTTCGCTTCCCAGGGAAACTGTCAGCGACATCGTTACAAAGTTCTGCCAGTTCGGTCTTATGTGGGAACTTACCGCCAATACCGGCGGCACTCCTTTCCCTATTTACGGCTATGTCCACCATGTTGCCATTACTGGCATACTGACTCTTGCAGAATCAGTCGTTAATTACCTGTCTTTCTGCGAACCAAATATTGATATCTGGCAAAAACCGCCCTTCCACGGTGATAAGCCGGAATAATTACAGGAGGATAATCACTATGTTCAGAAAAAGCATCGCCGGCATTACCGCTGGTATCTGCCTTATCGCTGCTATGCCTGTTGTACAGGCTTCCGCTGATGACAGCTACGCTATGAGCGTTTCTATCGACCTGAGCGGCGAAAAGAAGTCTATCAGTCCCTACATCTACGGCGTTAACGAGTTCTCAAACTCCAACCTCAAGGGAATCACTGTTAATAACGTTCGTCAGGGCGGTAACCGTATGACCGGCTACAACTGGGAAACTAACTTCTCCAGCGCCGGCGAGGACTGGATGAACAGTTCCGATAACCACTACGGCAAGACTTCCGACGGCCCTGCTTACCCTGCAAGACAGTTCTCCGAGAACTGCCAGAAGTACGGCGTACCTTATAAAATGACTACACTCCAGATGTGCGGTTACGTTGCTGCTGATATGAACGGCACTGTTACCGAGGAGGAAACTGCTCCTTCCGCTCGCTGGAATAAGGTCGCTTTCACTAAGGACGGCGAGCTTTCCCTCGAACCTGACCTGACTGACGATACTGTATACATCGACGAGTACGTTAACTACCTGGTAAAGACTCTGGGCGACGCTTCCACTGAGACTGGCTTCCAGGCTTACAGCCTCGACAACGAGCCTATGCTCTGGAACGATACTCACCCCAGAATTCACCCTGAGGAGTGTACAAACAGCGAGCTGGTTTCAAAGTCTATCGAACTGGCTAAGCGTGTAAAGGCTATCGACCCTAAGGCTGAAGTTTTCGGCCCTGCTTTCTGGGGTATGCTCCCTTGCATCAATGCAGGCGAATCCGGAAACGGCTTCACTGACTCTGACTGGCAGTCTGTCAAGGGCAATTACCGCTGGTATCTGGAATACTACCTCGACCAGATGAAGAAGGCTGAGGAGGAAGCCGGTACAAGACTGCTGGACGTTATCGACGTTCACTACTACTCTCAGGGTATCAATTCCGATGACGATATCCTCCAGGCTGCAAGAAGTCTCTATGACCCCACTTATATCGAGAATAGCTGGCTCCAGCCCTGGTCTGGTCAGTTCTTCCCCTTCATTCCCAATATCCAGGACGCTATCGACAAGTACTACCCCGGCACTAAGATCGCCGTTTCTGAGTACAACCTGGGCAACATCAGCAACGAAAAGGTAACCGGTAAGTCCGTTTATACCGCTATCGCTGAGGCTGAGGCTCTGGGCGCTTTCGCTGAGAATAACGTTTACTTCGCTACTTACTGGGGTACTCTCCCTGAGTGTCCTTTCGTAGCTTCCGCTATCAACCTCTACACCAACTACGACGGCAAGGGCAGCGCTTTCGGTGATACCCTGGTTTCCACAAAGTCTGAGGATCTTTCAAAGTCCGCTGCATTCGCTTCTATCAACGGCGACGACGACTCTCAGGTAACTCTCGTTCTCTCCAACAAGGAGAAGGAAAAGTCCGAGAAGGCTGAGATCACTATCGACGGCTCTGCTTCCACTTACAAGAGCGCTGTCGTTTACGCTATCACTAAGGACGATTCCGGTATCAGAGTCATCGACGTTCAGAATGACCTGTCCGGTAATAAGGTAACTGTTGAACTTCCTCCCCTCTCTGTCGCTCAGATCGTTCTCTCCGACAAGGCAAGCGATGCTGAGGTTTACGAAGCTCCCGACATCACTACAAAGGAAGTTACCTTCCAGTTCAGCGAACTTGAGAAGTCCAAGAACGGCTATCCCATGATTCCCATTGAAGACGCTAAGGCTCTCAAGAAGGCTGTTATCAATTCAACTGCTACCTGCTCATCTACTACTGACTGGTTCGGCGGCGGCGGCGGTCTGTGCTTCAACAAGCTCATTACTGCTGACAGCAACAGCCAGTGGGGTCAGAAGTCATTCATGTACAGCGGCGGTACTGGCGACACTACCGTACTCTTTGACGGCACATTCAATATCCCCGACCCCGCAGACGACACAAAGAGCATCGAGGTTGAAGCTGAGATCGGTGATACATACATCGAGTTCCAGGATTGGTGGAAGTCCTCCAACGCTGACCCCACAGGTGCAGACGTTACCGTAACTTACAACACTATCACAATGTACTATGAGTGGGACGGCGCTTCACAGCCCGCAACTGAGGCTACTTCCGAGACTACAGAAGCAGCTTCCGGCAAGAGAGGCGACGTTACAGGTGACAATGAGGTTTCTGTAAGCGACATCGTTTGCGTTCTCCAGTATGTTGCTAACAAGGAAAAGTATCCTTTCAAGTCTGAGGATCTCATGAAGAACGCTGACGTTAACGGCGACGGCGATATCACTTCAGAAGATGCATTCATTATCCAGCAGATCGAAGCCGGAATCGCAGAGTGATCCCCATTATTTATTCATCAGAAAGAGACTGTCGGGCATGGCAGTCTCTTTTTTTGCTATTTTAGCAAATTTACAATAAATTTACATTTTCAAAATAGTATGTTAATATCGAAACTGTAATTAATGTTATAATTATTTAAGGATATGAATTTAATACCTACATTTTTCTTGCATTTGTTTCACAATTTTAACACATTATACTCACTACAAATTCAATAAAATGTGATATTTTAATAAAAGGTGTTTTGCAATGCTAATATCCCACTTGTTAACCAGAAGATACGCTTTTGGAATTGGAGGCACATTATGAATTTAACTAAGGAAAATACCCTGCTGTATGCTATCACAGACAGAAAATGGGTAGGCAGACAGACTTTGCTGGAACAGCTTGAGGACGCTCTGAAGGGTGGAGTTACTATGGTTCAGCTCCGTGAAAAGCACCTTGACCACGAAAGCTTCCTGGAGGAGGCTAAGGCAGTTCAGGCTCTCTGCAAGCGCTACAACGTCCCCCTGCTCATCAACGATAACGTGGGCATCGCTATAAACTGCGGCGCTGACGGCGTTCACGTCGGTCAGGACGATATGTCGCCAAGTATGGTTCGCCAGCTTGTGGGCGATAAAATGATCATCGGCGTTACCGCAAAAACCGTGGAGCAGGCTCTCGCTGCACAGGCTGACGGCGCTGACTACTTAGGCTGCGGCGCTCTGTTCGCAACCAGCACCAAGTCAAACGCTAAGCCTATGAGCCAGGAAACTTTCAGCGAGATATGCAGCGCTGTTGATATCCCCGTTGTGGCTATAGGCGGCATAAACAGACAGAATATCCTGGAACTGGAAGGTCTGGGCGCAAGCGGTGCGGCTATGGTCAGCGCTATATTCGCCGCTGACGATATCCAGCAGGAGTGCATCGCCCTGAAAAAACTGGCTTCACGCATAATCGAAGTTCCGGAAAGGAGCAGAGTATGAGAACTGCCCTGACTATCGCCGGAAGTGACTCAGGCGGCGGCGCTGGTATCCAGGCGGATATCAAAACTATGCTGGCAAACGGAGTTTTTGCAACCTCCGCCATTACTGCCCTCACCGCTCAGAATACCCTGGGTGTTACCGGCATTATGAACGCTTCCCCGGAGTTTCTTGCTCAGCAGCTTGACTGCGTTTTCACTGATATCTTCCCTGATGCTGTGAAGATCGGCATGGTTTCTTCCCCGGAACTTATCAGTGTTATTGCTGAAAAACTGCGCCAGTACTCCCCTGCCAATATCGTCCTTGACCCGGTAATGGTGGCTACAAGCGGCTCGAAGCTTATCGCTGACGAGGCAGTAAATGCCCTGAAAACTCAGCTTATCCCGCTCTCTTCACTCATTACACCTAATATACCGGAAGCGCAGGTGCTTACAGGTATGGACATAAAGTCCCCGGAGGATATGGAGAAAGCTGCTAAGATGATCTTCGACACCTTTGGCTGCAATGTCCTCATAAAGGGTGGTCATCAGCTAAATGATGCAAACGACCTGCTCTGCGACGGCGGAACAATGGTCTGGTTCAACGGCGTGCGCATCGACAACCCCAATACCCACGGCACCGGCTGTACCCTTTCCAGCGCTATTGCTTCAAACCTGGCTAAGGGATTCGATATGGAGCAGTCTATCACCCGTGCGAAAAGTTATATCTCAGGCGCTCTTGCTGCTATGCTCGATCTTGGCAGCGGCAGCGGCCCTATGAACCACGGATTCGCTATTGATAACGAATTTACCACTTATCCGGAAGTATAATAAAAGTTATGGCTGCCGACCGTCGTATCGATCAGCAGCCATATTTTTATAACACTTCAAATGTCCATAACTGGGAGGGAGTTTCGGTTATCTCCCACTGCTGGACGTTTGCACCGGCAGAGGTGGAGTACTCCGCAACTTCCACGCACTTCGTATCTCCGGAGCATTTCGTGGTGATAAGGTAGGAATTTCCGCTTATGTGCCTGAGTTTGAACTTCTGTGAATCATCGCCGGTAAACGCCGATATCTGCACATTTGCACCGTTCTTGTCAGCACCGTCTGCAACTGTCATATAGCAATTCGTGCCGGTGGAAAGCCTGGAAACGATGTAGTAGTAACCATCGCCTGCACTTTTCACTGTCCAGGTATTGTTCGCCTTGTTCGCAGTCGTGCCGTACTGCTGAATGTTCGTGCCGTCAGTGCGCTCAGACTTGTAAACGTCCATGCAGCGTCCGCTTCCGGTATTGCGAATGGCATATACTGAGGACTCGTCAAGGGCGGTTTCACCGATATAGCTTACTTTCGGCTGCTGGGGCATATCCATTCCGTCGCCCATGTAGTAGCTGAGCATATTGGACTGAACATAGCCCTTGGATGTCATATCATTGCGGTATGCCGGGTCTTGTGAGAGGGTGTTGAAGCGGTAGTCGGTGGGGATAGGTGTG
>CAMOEP010000018.1 GCA_946612185.1 uncultured Ruminococcus sp. | reverse complement strand
TTTCTGGCAGCACGGGTGTAAATGCGGTGATAGTCCGCAATGTCCTTGGACAGCTTCGCAATGCAGGTATAGTTGAAACTCGCCAGGGCAGCGGCGGCGCACACCTTGCAAAGTCTCTGGACGAAGTAACGCTGTATGATATTTACAAGGCTGTTGACTGCGTAGATGAGGAGGGACTGTTCCACTTCCATGAAAACCCCAATGCGGCTTGTCCCGTGGGACGGAATATCCACAAAGTCATGGACGGCAGGCTTTCAGCGGCTCAGACGGCTCTGGAAAATGAGCTGAAAAGCACTACACTTGCGCAAGTTGTTGCTGATACACGAAAGGTAATTAACGAGGAATAAAAAGAGAGTGTGCTGAAAAATCGGCACACACTTTTAGTAAGCTGTATATTTTAAGGCAACACCGCACAAAGACCGCCTGACGGCTTTGCGGCGCATCTGCTTGCATATTTTACGGCATCTTGCACACAAATTCCTTGACATACGTCAGTATGCCTGCGAAATTTATGCACAATCTGCCGTAAAATCTGACTACGCATCTGCACCACAATCTTTGTGCGGTGTTGCCTTAATTATTGGTAACGGCAGGCATTTTGTTTACTCATTTAAGCACCTCATTTCCGTCACTCTGCCCATTTATTGCGGAATTATCTGGGGTTTATTGACAATCTTGATGGACAATGTTATAATGAAAAAAGATAATATTAATAAACTGTGAAGCCGTGCGCTGTGCAGTTATGGAGGGTGATGCCTGTGAATCTTATTGCTGCTGCCAAAGAAGCGATCGAAATTACCAGAGAGAAAAAGTACAGCTTCAGCGGTGCTGACATGACTCTGCCTGAACTGGATTACAGCCGGGTCATCGTTATTTCCCCGGAGGAGGGCGCAAAACTTGCACAAAAGACTTTTGCACCTGCTGGCGGAAAATGCAAAGTAAGCGTGACCCGTGAGACTTCTTTTGGCGCTGCTGCAAGGTTCGGGGGAACGCTTGTCATGAACTTCGCAAACGCTCACGTTCCCGGCGGCGGATTCCTGCTCGGTGCGGCTGCCCAGGAGGAAGCGCTCTGCCGTTGCAGTACATTATACGCCTCGATAACTTCTGACGCTGCAAAGGAAATGTACCGCTTCAACAATACCCACCTGAGTGCCACGGAGTCGGACTATATGCTCCTGTCCCAGGAGGTCTGCGTGTTCAGGGGCGACGACCTGGAACTCCTCGAAAAACCGTTCCTCACCGCCGTTATTACTGCTCCCGCTCCGAACAGGCGTGGTGCAGCAGCATTCATCGGCAGCAAGGGCGCACAGGAGGTTTTCCGCAGGCGTATCCGGATAATTCTCAGCATTGCCGCAGAATACGGCTACAAGAACCTTGTGCTGGGCGCATGGGGCTGCGGTGCTTTCGGAAACTCACCGGACATGGTTGCAGAGGTTTTCCGGGAAATGATCGTGGACAATGGCTTCGCTGACTATTTCGACAATATTTGCTTTGCCGTTTATGGCAAAGAGGACAGCAAGAATTATAAGGCTTTCCGTAATATGCTGGATAATATTCCGGGGGAATACAAATGATAAAAGACGCACTCAAAATGCTTATCGGCAACTACAGCGAGTTCTGCCGCATCGCTGCTGACATAACATTCGCAAAAACAAGCCTGAAACATCTCGATTGGTACAACAAGTATCCGGTAGGGATAACGCTGACTATGGTGGAGTTCCCGGAGGGGTATGTGGAAAACTCACCGAAAGCGGCAATGGTACAGTGTATGCTCATGAAAATAGCCTCTGAGGAGGGCTGGACTCAGGACTTCTGGGACGTGCCACGGACAGAGCGTCAGGAGTATCTGACAAACGGCGAGCTTTTGTATATCGACTGTGTGAAGTATGCTCAGCAGCGGCTTTGCCCGGTCACGCCAGAGCATATGTGCAATGAGATAAAATGGTACGCCGGAAAAAACGGCATACCTGAGGGAAGTTATGATGAGGTACTCAGCATAGTCCGCAGCGGAGAAAATATAGATATCGGCGGACAGAGAAGCTGTGACCATACATATATTTCAGTGGCAGGGGACACTATCCTCCTGTCCGAAATGGGAATCTGGGACTGATACCTGATCTGATTTTTTTATGGGAGGGATTTTCCAATGAAGTTTACTTCAAAACGTACTGCCGCCGGAGTTCTCAGCCTTGCTATGCTGCTTGGCTGCGCCGGTGCAATGCCTGCGAATGCGGCACAGGGCGGTATCACTATCAATGAAGCCTGCTCGAAGAATACAACTTTCGCTGCGGCAGACGGCAATTTCTACGACTGGATAGAGCTTTACAACTCCGGCAGTCAGTCCGTTGACCTGTCCGGCTGGGGACTTACCGACAAGGAGACAAAGCCCTACAGGTTCACTTTCCCTGCCGGCACGGCTATCGCACCAGGCGGAAGGCTTGTGGTGTACTGCGACAGCACCCTTGCCCTGACCGACTCTGCCGCTGCACCTTTCGGACTTTCCGCAAGCGGCGAGACTATCACCCTTACTGACGCTTCCGGAAATGCGGTGGATACCATAACTTTCGGCGCTCTGGCATCTGATACCTCCTATGGTCAGTACCCCGACGGAAGCGGCGAATTCTTTACCCTTGCGAAGGCTACTCCCGGCGGCGAAAATAATGCCCCGGAAGGCTCTGACGCTGTTCGTCTGCCGGAGTTCTCAAAAGACAGCGGCTTCTACGACAGCAGTTTCACTCTGGAGATCAATGCACCTGCCGGAACTACCGTTTATTACACCACCGACGGCAGCGACCCGGACGAGAATTCACAGAAGTACACAGCGCCTATAAGTATAAGCGATATGACCAATACCCAGAACGTTCTCAGTGCTCACACCGACATCAGCGCTTCCGGTGCGGATGCACCCACTAAGAACGTTGACAAGGCGGCTATCGTCCGTGCTGTCGCAGTTGATTCTCAGGGCAGGGTGAGCCAGTGCGTTACAAAGACCTATTTCGTGGGAACTACAGCTTCCGGTTACTACAAGAACATGAAGGTAGTCTCCCTGGTCACCGACCCGGACAACCTCTTTGACTACGACAAGGGGATCTACGTCCTCGGCAGAGTCTACGACGAGGAGAACCAGACCTCCACGAACCCCTGGAATCCCTGGGGCGGCGGCTGGGGCGGTATGGTAAACCCCTGGGAAATGGCTGCGAACTACACCCAGAAAGGCAAGGAATGGGAGAGAGAAGCGTCCTTTGAGATGTTTGAAAATGGCGAGAGCGTCCTTTCACAGAACGTGGGAATCCGCATCAAGGGCGCAGCTTCACGTTCCGCACCCCAGAAAAGCTTCAACATCTACGCCCGTCAGGACTACGGCACTCCCGAACTTTCTTACGACTTCTTCGAGGGCAGGGCGGTCAAGGCAAAGAACTCCAAAACTATCAAGTCCTTTGATTCAATAGTTATCCGAAACGGCGGAAATGATACAGGTTACGCCTGGTTCAGAGACAGCATCAACCAGCGGCTTGTTGCCGACAGAGATATGGCTACTCAGGCAATGAGCGAGTGCATGGTATTCATAGACGGCGAATTCTGGGGAGTTTACCAGATAACCGAGAAGGTCAGCGACAGCTACATCAGCGACCACTACGGCATCAAGAAAAGCGATGCTGTCATCATCAAGAATGGCGAGATCGAGGAAGGAACGGAAGCCGACCTTACGGACTGGAACAACCTTCTCAAGGACGTTGCCGACGGACGCACCACCTACAGCCAGTTCGCAGAAAAGGTGGACGTTCAGAGCTTCATGGACTACTTTGCTGCGCAGATATACTGGGCGAACGCTGACTGGCCGCAGAATAACACTGCTGTCTGGAGAAGCAATGCTATCGACGAGACTAACCCCTGGTCTGACGGCAAGTGGAGAATGTTCCTGTTTGACACCGAAAGCGGTCAGGGACTTTACGGCAGCGAGGACAAGAGCGTTGGCGCTGACTGCTTCAGCCGGATAAGCCGCAATCAGGACGATCTGAGCCGTGCATTTACTGCCCTTATGCGTGACAAGGACTTCTCCGGGGAGTTCGCAAGGACTTTCATGGACATTGCAAACTACAACTTCTCCCCCGAAAAGACTAAGGAACTTATCAGCTTCTATCAGGAAAACTTCCGCCAGCAGATACTCGATTCATATGAGCGATTCTACTCAAAGAGTCTTTCCGGCGAAAAGGGTAAACAGCGCTTCGAGCAGGAGTACCGCACTATCAGCGACTTCTACCAGAACCGCCTCAGCACCGCCGAGAGAACTCTCCGCAGCGCTGCCGGACTTTCTGACAAGATGTACAGCGTTACCATAAACAATACCCCCGACCTGGGCGAGGTTTACTTCAATACCCTCAAACTCACCGAGGAGAAACAGTGGTCAGGAAAGTACCACACCGACTACGCTATGACACTGAACGCTCAGCCCAGAGAGGGTGCAAGCTTCTCCCACTGGGAGATAACCTCCGGCGGCAAGACCGAGAATATCGCTCAGGCAAGCTATTCGTTCACCCTTGCAGGCGACACGACCGTTACCGCAGTCTACGGCGATGCAGTCCGTGGCGATTATAGCGGCGACGGTCAGGTGAATGTGGCTGATCTGGTGCTGCTTTCCAAGTACCTGCTTGGTCAGAAGGTGGATATCAACAACTCCGCCGACGCTGAGCCTGACGGTGTGACAAATGTATTTGATATGGCTGCTCTCAGGGAAATAGTTACCCTGAATTAACAGCGATATATTGCGGAAAACCGGTTGCTTTCACTGGCAGCCGGTTTTTTTCTTGACAAATGCTCCATAATAATTTAAAATAGTAATATGGGAATTTGTGTATTCTCTGTCAACTAATGATAAAAGGAGTAATGAATACCATGAATAAAGGCGACAAACTCTGCGGCTTTACCGTCACTTCCGTCCGCAATGCGGCTGATATCGGCGCAGAGGTCACTGAAATGATACACGACAAGACCGGCGCAAGGCTGATCTGGCTCAATAACGGCTGCGAGAACAAGCTGTTCTCTATCGGCTTCAAGACCGTTCCGGAGGACTCCACCGGCGTTTTCCATATCCTGGAACACTCCGTACTCGCCGGTTCTGAGAAGTACCCTGTCCGTGACCCGTTCCTGGAACTGGAGAAAAGCTCCATGAACACTTTCCTGAACGCCATGACTTTCCCCGATAAGACCATTTTCCCCGTGTCCAGCCGTAATCCCAAGGACTTCATGAACCTGACTGAGGTGTACCTGGACGCAGTTTTCCGCCCGTCCATCTACAAAAGCCCCAACGTTTTCTATCAGGAGGGCTGGCATATCGAACTGAAAGATGACGGCAGCGAGCCACTTTACAAGGGCGTTGTTTTCAACGAGATGAAGGGCGCACTGTCCTCGGTTTTCGACCTTGTTGAGGAGGGCGTAATGGCTGCACTGTTCCCGGACACCTGCTACAGGTTCGAGTCCGGCGGTGAGCCTGCGGATATCCCCGACCTTACCTACGAGCGCTTCCTGAACGACCACCGCCGCTTCTACCACCCCTCAAACTCCTACATCTACCTTGACGGCGATATGGACATCGTGCCCGTGCTTGAACTCATCGAAAGCTACATCGGCACTTACGACCGCCGCACCGACCTGCCTGTTGTGGAGAAGCAGAAGCCGGTTTCCCACGTCGTAAAGAAAAGAGAGTACGGCATCAATCCCGACGAGGAGGAAAAGGGTCACACTTTCTATGCGCTGGGCAAGATACTGGGCGACAATACCGACCGTGAGAAGCTGTATGCGGCGAATGTTCTGGTGAATGTCCTCACCGGCAGCAACGATTCGCCCCTGAAGCGTGCGATACTCGACACCGGTCTTTGCGGCGACGTTTCCATGTCCGTGGAGCGTGACCTGGTGCAGCCTTTCGGTGAATTGCTTATCCACAACACCGACGAGGAGTCGTGCGGCAAGATAAAGGAAACTATCATTGCCTCCGCCCAGGAACTTGTGAAAAACGGCATCGACAAGGAAATGCTCCGCAGCGCAATAAACCGTGTGGAGTTCACCTACCGTGACTTCTCTGAGCCAAAGAGTGTCCGCCGGAACATTTTCGCCCTGGAGTCCTGGCTCTATGGCGGCGACCCGCTGGATTATCTGTGCCTGGACGACGTATTCGTGTCGCTGAGGAATAAGGTGGATACCGGCTATTTCGAGGAAGTCCTCAAGGAGTGGCTCATCGACGAGGATGGCATGGCAGAGGTGTATATGCTTCCCTCAAAGACCTATAACGCAAAGCTTGACGAGGACGAAAAGCGCCGTGTTACCGGGAGAGTTGCGGCAATGAGCGAGAGTGAGCGGAATGAACTTATCGAAATGAACCGCCAGCTTGAACAGTGGCAGATGAGCGTGGACACACCGGAGCAGCTTGCCACACTTCCCAAGCTGACACTGGAGGACGTAAGCCGTGAGCCACTGAAATTCCCCATGACCGTGGGAGAATATGAGGGCATCAGGCTTCTGCGTCACACCGCCGAAAAGGGCATAGCTGCCATGACCCTCTACTTCAACCTGTCCGACTGCACACCGGAGGAAATTTCCGCAATATCTATAGCCTGTGAGTTATTCGGTGAACTTCCCACCGCCAAAACCTCCACTGCCGAGCTGAACAAGCGTATTACCGGACTTCTGGGCGGAATAGTGTTCATGGTGGACTGTTTCAGCAAGCATGACGTTCCGGAAAAGTGCCAGCCTATGCTGAAAATCAAGGCACGTTACCTGGAGAGCAACGCAGCAGAGGCTCTGGCACTTGTTGGCGAGATCGCAGCCGAGACTGATTTCAGCCGCAGCGACCTTGTCACCGAAATAATACAGCAGGTAGATGACTACCTCCGCCACGACCTTATTTCCTCCGGTCACATTTACGCCATGAAGCGTGCGAATGCGGCAAGTTCTGCGGAAGCGTCCGTCAGGGAACTTATCAGCGGACACAGCTACGTTCAGGCTGTCCGTGAGGCAGCCGGAAATGAGGAAAAACTGCGTAGTATCGTGGAACTTGCGCAGGCAGCCCTGAAAAAGGTGCTTTGCCGCAAGCACCTGACTATCAGCCTTACTGCCAATGCTGAGGAAGAATTTGCGCCCCTGCTTGACTATATTCCAGAGGGTGAAGCACCGGCAGCGGAGGAAATGGAGTACCGCATGGAGACTGAGGAGCGCCAGGGAATCGTGATCCCCTCCGGCGTAGGTTACGCAGCCGCAAACCTGCCTGACAACCACATAGACCGTGCAGTTACCCGTGTGGCGTTCAGACTTCTGTCGCTGGAGTACCTGTGGAACGAGATAAGAGTTCGTGGCGGCGCATACGGCGCAGGTGCGCTCATAAACGGCAGCGGCTTGCAGTCCTTCTACACCTACCGTGACCCCTCGCCGGTCAGAAGCGTGGGAGTATTCCGTGAGGCGGCAGATTTTCTGCGGGTTTACTGCACAGGTCAGCCCCAGACTGAGCAGTACATCATCAGTACCATTGCGTCCCTTGAGCCGCTTAGGACAGATGCGGACAACGGAATTGCTGCCGATGATATGTACTTCCGTGGCGTGAACGACGAGTTCCGCAAAGCCCAGCGTGAGAGAATGCTTGCGGTAACAGCCGACGACCTGCTTGGCTGTGCGGCAGCTATCGAGAAGGTGGGCAACGTGTGCATCGTAGCGCCGGAGGATAAGTTGTTTAAAAAGTAAACCGCTGCGATATGCACAATGAAAAACGCCTGTACTTCCCGGAAAATCGGGGGTACAGGCGCTTTAGCTTAGCGGTATCGCCGTCGGCGGTTTGTCAAAAGTTGTTGATAGCGAAGGCGTATTTGTCCATGTCGAAGTTGTCTTTCTGCACGCCGTCCGCATCGAGCCAGGACTGTATCTGCGCAGCCGGGTCAGCCACCTGCTTACCGGTCTTGAACTCCCAGTCAGCGATTTTTCGGCGGTAGGGGTCGATGACGTGCCTGCCGTAGTCCTTGATGAGGGAGTCCATAGTAACGGCAGGCTGTTTCTCCACGGTATTCAGGGAAATTTCGGCTTTTCCGGGAACTTTCTTCCGGCTGTCCGCTTCACGTTCCTCCTGCTGGATAAGAGCGTATTCCGGGCGAATTATTGAGGATTTCCGGCGCTCGGTGCAGTCGTAGTAGCGTTTCTGGATACCGTGGGAAGTGAGGATACCGAAGTTGTCCAGCATACCCTGGTGGAAGATGCCACGCTGTGCGCACCTGCTGACGATCTCCCGGACAGCGCCCTCGCTCACCCCGTTTCTTTTGGCGAAAAGCAGGGCAATATCGTCGTTCCACTGGCAGAAATAGCCCTCGCCGCCGTAAATTTTCTGGTAAAGCTTGATGACTACGGCAAAACCTTTCAGTCCGAATTCGGCTTCGATCAGGTCGATCTTGTCGTCACACTGACAATCCAGCTTGAACCAGTCCAGTTTTTTCTTGCTCATTATTTTCTCCCCTCCGGCAGCATGAAAATGGTAAAATTCCGCCATAGAAAAAGTGGCTTAATAAGCTGCCTTTCATAAGGGGGCTAAAATGCCGCTTCAATCAACCGGAAAGGGTTGATTATTGTGAACAGGGGAGAAATTTTTCTCATTTAACAAAAAACATCACCGAAAAATCTCCGGTGATGTGCTTGTCAGACGTTGAGAACCGCAATGGTGAAAACCACCGCAAAAGCTTCGTAAATGAGCCAGTTCCGCCAGGACTTTTTCAGGGCTGACCTTACACGTTCCCGGTCGAAAATCTCGGTATTTCGCAGAAACGCCACCTTTATGGGAACGACACTTCCGGCGGTGAAAGGAGTCTCCGTGAACCACTCGTCACAAATGATCTGCCCGTCCTCCAGCCTGAACACGGGGCAGCATTTTCCGGCGCTGTTTATTCCGGCACCGGGCAGGTCGAGAAACATGGTTGTGATAACGTCCGCCACCTCCGCCTGAACCGTTTTGCTGCACCGCAGCCATAGCAGGAGCATTTCCGCCGAGGTGAGCAGGGGCATTATTACGCCCAATGTTGCCAGAAAAACCATTAGCAGCAACTCGTCCAGCCACCGCCTGCCGGAGAAAAAAGTGACCCGGTACTCATGATACGATGCCCACACGATCGCCGCACCCACGGCGATGAGGTACTTGTCAGCGAGCCGCCACCGCCAGCCGTGCCGCAGCCGGAAAATCAGGATATCAAGCCCTCGGATACACAAGACCAGCCCAACGAACAGCAGCGGGCGGTCTGTAAAAAGTCCGGCAGCTATCGCTATCCCGAACAGCACCGAGTACACCGGGGCACGATGCATCTGCGCCACCGGCTTGGTGGGAGTGTAGATCTCCGGGTCATATGGCATAATGAACATTGTCTCACCTCACGGTTCACAGTTGATTATGGTAAAATTATATCATATCCGGCAGGGAAAGTCAAGACAGTTTAGGCAACACCGCACAGAGATTGCGGCGCAGCCTTTAGAATTATCTCAATCTAACTATTGACAATGCTGCGCCACTGTGCTATAATTAAAGTATCTTCAGGGCAGGGTGTGACTCCTGACCGGCAGTAGAGCCTGCGAGCCTTCGGGCTGATTCGGTGCGATTCCGAAGCCGACGGTCGTTCTTTTGAACGTGCTGACTTTTCAGCAATAGTCCGGATGAAAGAAGATTAATGCGCAATAACGCAGATTTTGCCCCGGAGTACCGGGGTTTTTTTATACAGCCGCTGTTGCAGTTCATTGCAGGATGCCGGGGCGTTGGCACACCCTGAACGTCCGGAAAATCATTTCCGACTTTCCACAGAAGCGGTATCACGAAGCGCTTTGCGGCAAAATTCGCCTGCCAGATCCACATATTTTGCAAAAGCGCATAGTAAATCAGGAGGCTATTATGACTGATCTGGATTATATGAAGCTTGCCCTGGAGCTTGCCCAGAAGGGTCTGGGTTTTGTTCACCCGAATCCGCTGGTTGGCGCTGTCATAGTCAAGAACGACGAGATCATCGGTGCTGGTTGGCACAAGAAATGCGGTGATCTCCATGCTGAACGCAACGCCTTTGCTGACTGCGATTCAAAAGGCATCGACTGTTCCGGCGCTGACCTGTATGTCACCCTTGAACCCTGCTGCCACTACGGGAAAACTCCCCCCTGCACCGAAGCGATAATCGCTCACCGCATCAAGAGGGTGTTCGTCGGCTCGCCTGACCCTAATCCGCTGGTTGCCGGAAAGGGTATCCGAATCCTGCGAAACAGCGGTATAACGGTCATTGAGGACGTTCTTCGCAAGGACTGCGACAGGGTCAACGAGATATTCTTCCACTACATAACCACGCACCGCCCGTTCGTGACCATGAAGTATGCCATGACTATGGACGGCAAGATCGCCTGTCACACCGGCGAATCCAAGTGGATAACCGGCACGAACGCCCGTCAGCACGTCCAGATGGAGAGACTGCGCCACACCGCTATTATGACCGGTATCGGCACAGTTCTTGCGGACGACCCAATGCTGACCTGCCGGCTGAAAAATGGCAGAGATCCGGTGCGCATCATTTGCGACTCCGACTTGCGGATACCTTTGAAAAGCAATATTGTCCGTACAGCAAGGACAGTTCAGACTATCATCGCATCAGCCGAGGACTCCGACATGGACAAGGCAACTGTCCTGGAGGTACTGGGCTGTATCGTGCTGAGACTGCCCCGTGTGGACGGTCACATCGACCTGAATGAGCTGATGAAGGTGCTGGCGAAGAAGTACACCATTGACAGCATACTCCTGGAGGGCGGTGCGGAACTGAACTGGTCAGCGCTGAATAGCGGCATAGTATCGAAAGTCCAGGCGTATGTCGCACCGAAGATGTTCGGCGGAGCAGATGCAAAATCCCCCGTGGGAGGACTTGGAGTTGACAGCCCGGACAGTGCGTTCATGCTCACTGATACAAGAGTCAGCCGGATAGGTGAGGATTTTATCATTGAAAGCAAGGTGAAAAAGAAGTGTTCACTGGGATAATTGAGGAAGTGGGTACAGTCGAAGCTGTCCGCCGTTCAGGGACAACGTCCTTTATACGGATAAATGCCGAAAAGGTTCTGGAAGGTACAAACCTGGGCGACAGTATCGCTGTGAACGGCGTGTGCCTGACTGTGACCGATGCAGGGCAGAACTGGTTTCAGGCGGACGTTATGAACGAGACACTAAGCCGGAGCAGCCTGGGAAACCTGCGCTCCGGCAGCAGCGTGAACCTTGAAAGGGCAATGGCTGCAAACGGGCGTTTCGGCGGACATATCGTGTCAGGGCATATCGACGGCACCGGCAGCGTCACCGCTATCGAGAACGACGGAATAGCCGTCTGGTACACGATTTCCGCCGATGAACCGATAATGCGCTACATCGTCGAAAAAGGCTCGGTGGCGATAGACGGCATAAGCCTGACCGTTGCGAAAGTTACCGACGAAAGCTTCAGCGTGTCCATAATCCCGCACACCGCCAGCCAGACTATCCTTTCTCTGAAAAAGTGCGGAGATACCGTGAACCTGGAAAACGACATCATCGCAAAGTACGTCGAGAAGCTTATGAAGCCACAGACACCAGAGACTTCCGGCGGCGTGACAATGGAGGCGCTTCTTAGGAACGGATTCGTCTGATTTACTATGTTAAGGAGATAACAATGTTTGAGTACAATACTATTGAGGAGGCTCTCGAAGCACTCAGAAACGGTGAGATAATCCTCGTTACTGACGATGAGGACAGGGAGAACGAGGGCGATATGATATGCGCCGCTGAGTTCGCCACCACCGAAAACGTCAACTTCATGGCTGCCCATGCAAAGGGACTTATCTGTATGCCCATGAGCATAGAGCTTTGCCATAAACTCCACCTGCCCCAAATGGTGGACTACAATACCGACAACCACTGCACCGCCTTCACCGTGTCTATAGACCATGTGGAGACTACCACCGGCATTTCTGCCAAGGAGCGTGGATTTACCGCAAGAATGGCAGTTTCCGACGGTGCTAAGCCGGAGGACTTCCGCCGTCCGGGACATATGTTCCCCCTGACAGCCAAGAAAAACGGCGTTCTGGAACGTGAGGGTCACACCGAAGCTACTGTTGACCTTATGCGCCTTGCAGGACTGAAAGAGTGCGGACTTTGCTGCGAGATAATGCGTGACGACGGCACGATGATGCGTACTCCTGAACTGAGAGAAAAAGCGCAGGAATGGGGCATGAAGTTCATCACCATTGCGGCGCTCAAGGAGTACCGCAAGATACATGAGGTTCTGGTAGAACGTGTGGCTGATACAAAACTTCCCACGAAGTACGGCGAGTTCCGTGCTATCGGTTTCGTGAACAAACTCAACGGCGAGCATCATGTGGCGCTGGTCAAGGGTGACATCGGTGACGGCAAGGACATTCTCTGCCGTGTACACTCCGAGTGTCTCACCGGCGACGCTTTCGGTTCGCTGAAATGCGACTGCGGACAGCAGTTTGCCGCCGCAATGACCCAGATCGAAAAAGAGGGCAGGGGAATCCTCCTCTATATGCGTCAGGAGGGCAGAGGCATCGGTCTTATCAATAAACTGCGTGCCTACGAACTCCAGGATCAGGGTATGGACACCCTCGAAGCCAACCTTGCCCTTGGATTCCCCGGAGATATGAGAGAGTACTACATCGGCGCACAGATACTCCGTGAACTTGGCTGCAAGACCCTGCGCCTGCTGACAAATAACCCGGACAAAGTATACGGACTCAGCGGCTACGGCATGGAGATAAGCGAGCGTGTTCCGATACAGATGGACGCAACTGCATACGACCTTTTCTACCTGAAAACCAAGCAGGAGAAAATGGGTCATCTACTGAAATACTGATAATCAAGGAGAACTATTATGAACGTTTTTGAAGGAAGCTTTATACCCAAAGATATACGCATAGGAATCGTCGTTGCACGTTTCAACGAGTTCATCACAAACAAGCTGCTGGGCGGCGCAGTTGATACTTTAAAGCGCCACGGCGTTGCAGATGAAGATATCGACGTAGCATGGGTTCCCGGCTCATTTGAGATACCCCTTATCGCAAAGAAAATGGCTGATTCCGGCAAGTACGACGCAGTTATCTGCCTGGGCGCTATCATCAGAGGAAGTACGACCCACTACGACCTGGTCTGCAACGAGGCTGCAAAGGGCGTGGCACAGGTTTCCCTGTCAAGCAATATCCCCGTAATGTTCGGCATCATCACCACTGAGAACCTTGAACAGGCTATCGACCGTGCAGGCGCTAAGGCTGGCAACAAGGGAAGCGAGTGCGCTGAGGGTGCTATCGAGATGATAAACCTCATCAGACAGATCGGGGAATAATGGCAAACATAATCTTCGACTACGACGGCACACTCCACGAAACTATGCGCATTTATGAGCCGGCGTTCCGCAGTACGTTCAAGTGGCTGACGGACAGCGGCTATGTGCAGCCACAGGAGATATCCTCCAAGGACATAAGTTACTGGCTGGGCTTCAATTCCACGGATATGTGGTCGAACTTCCAGCCCGGACTTGACCCGGAGATCCGTGAGAAGGCAAGGGTGATGCTTGGGGAGAATATGGCACGCCGTGCCGAAAACGGTGAAGGTGCGCTGTATCCCGGCACAAATGAGATGCTTGCATCGCTCAAAAAGCAGGGGCATACTCTTTTCTTCCTGAGTAACTGCCGCATACACTACATGGAGCGCCACAAACGGGTCTTCGGGCTTGACAGCTACATAGATCATTTCTACTGCTGTGAGGAGTTCGATTTCCTGCCGAAGTACCAGATATTCCGGCTTTTCAGCTTGCAGTACCAGGGACAGTTCATCGTAGTGGGCGACCGCTTTCACGATATCGAGACTGCCACCCGGAACGGCTTGAAGTCTATTGGCTGCGGCTACGGCTATGGCACTCCGGAGGAACTTGCAGGGGCGGATATCATCGTAAATGACGTGTCAGAAATACCTGCGGCGGTACAAAAGCTTTTGATATAGGGGAAAACCATGACCAGACACAGAATACTTGCCATTGCCGCTGCCATGACGGTAATGCTTACCGGTTGCAGCTACGGCTACGAAAGCGACCGGAAGGAAAAGGAGAAGCAGTCCGGAAGTGCAAAAGTCAGCGAAGATGCAGGGGCACTGGATCAGCTTAACAGCACCGTCGAGCATCTGCTGGAACTTACGGAAGAATCCGGAAATGATGAGCAGATAAAGGAGTGCATAGCCCAGCTTATTGATATGCACAACGGCTTTTTCGAGGACTACGAAATGGCGCAGATGAAGTACTACACCGACATCACCGACAAGTCAGCGGCAACTGCCTGCGACGAAGCCGGTTCGGACTACTATGCAGTCGATGATGCGCTGTATTTCGCCTTTTCCCAGGGCTACAAGACCGACTACCAGGAACTCTTCACCGACCTTATCGCCCCGGATTATCTGGACTACTACGCCGCTTCCCGCATGACCCTTGAAAAGTGCGAGAAGAATGCCCGTGACAGCTACGAGTCTGCGGACGAACTTCAGGACGGCTACTATGATGCAGTCTACGGCGATGACTTCGACATGGACGAACTCCGGCTTGAGTGCGCCCAGACGTACATTGACACTATCCAGACGATTCGTGAGGAGGACTTCTACGGCACGTTCGACCGTGACTATACTCCTGACGACATAATAGCAATTTCCGATACAGTTTACGAACAGCTTATTCCGGTCTACAACCGCTATCTTGACGAACTTACGGCAATTGACGGCTATGAGGACATCTACGAGTCTGCCGCTGACCCTGACCCTTTTGGTACAATAGCGAAGTACGCCGGAGAAATTTCACCGGCAGTAGGGGAGTCCGCCCGGAGGATAAGCGAGGAGAAGCTTTACACCATTTCCAGCGGCGAAAATGCGGTAGAAATGGGCTTCACGGTAGACCTGCCGAAGGACGACAAAGCGTGGATATACAACTATTCCTACGACTACAGCCTGCTTGGGGACTGTATCCACGAATTCGGGCATTTCCACGCCTCGCTCCGTGACTCCTCCGACATTTTCAATGCAAAGCACAATATGGACATCGGTGAGATACATTCTCAGGCTATGGAGATACTTTTCCTGCGATTCTACGACGATATCTACGGCGACAACGGCAGGGCAAGGCGTATCGACAAGCTTCTTGACCTGGTGGATTCAGTGCTTATGGGATTTGCGGTAGGCGAATTTGAGGCGAGAGTGTACCAGCAGCGTGAGGACATAACTCCGGAGGAAGTTCTGGAACTGTACGATGATATAGTCGGCAGTATCGACCCGGATTATGAGTTCTGCTACATTGACCACCTGTTCACTCAGCCGGGATACTTTGTCAGCTACGGAGTTTCGGCACTGGCGGCGTTCTCGTTCTTTGACGATGCGCTCAATTCCCCGGAAACTGCCTACGCTGCCTATGACAAGCTTGCGGAGATATCCTGTGCAAACGGCGAGTACACATTCCGCAAAGCCCTGGAGCAATGCGGTATTGAGGACGTTCTCACCGACAAATACATCAGAAAGCTGGCAATGGAACTTATCAGCAACGCCGGCAAAATATAACGCAAAATGCCCGGAAAACGGCAATATACCGAATTCCGGGCTTATGGCAGCACCGCACAAAGACCGCCTGACGGCTCTGTGCGGTGTTGCCTTATTCATATGACGATAAAGTCCTTGCTGGAGTAGCCGGTTATCTGGTCGAAGCTGACCACATACCAGTTCCCGGTTTCACCGCTTATCATAACGGAAGCGCCGTCGGGCATCGTGCCGATTATCCTGCCGGTGAGGGAGGGATAGCTGCGTATATTCAGCCCTGAGCCGTCAGTTTCCACCGTTCCCCACCTTACAGCCGAGGGCTGAACGAAGGGTATGCCGAAGTA
>CAMOEP010000017.1 GCA_946612185.1 uncultured Ruminococcus sp. | reverse complement strand
TCTTGGGAAAGGGGGTCTGGGGGGAGAACCTTTCTTCAGAAAGGTTTCCCCCCAGGAAAGCCGCCGTTTCCGCTAAATCAGCCTGAACAGAGAGCCAGGGGCGTATCAGCAGCCGCAGCCGCAGTTGTTGTTGCCGCAGTCGTTATTGCCGCAGCCACAGCCGGAGAACAGGAAAATGAACAGGATCACCAGAAGAATAAGGCACCAGCAGTTGTTACCATCGAAGCAAGAATTACACATAAGAGAACATCTCCTTGAGTTGTATTTGAACCGCTTTGTCTGCGTTTCATAGTACATTATATGACAGCGCCGGAATTGTGTTACAAAAAACAGATTTCGACTGATATCGCACGGGACAAGTGGCATAATATAGTAGTATGAAAAGGAGGAGAGAAAATGTTTAGTACCGAGAAATTCACACGGAGTTCTCTGCGGATAATTGAGGGGGCAGTCAGTGCGGCATCTGAGTTGGGGCATACCTATATAGGCAGCGAACACCTGGTTCTGTCTATGGCTGGTGACGGCATGACCGGTGCAGCGGAGATACTCATAGAGAACGGCGTTTCCTACGACGACCTGCGCCGGGAGATAATAACCCTGGTGGGGCAGGGAAGTCCTGTAAACCTGAACCGGCGGTATTTCACAACTGCCGTAAGGCGTATGCTGGACAGCGCAGTGCTTCTGGCAGTCAGCGGCAAGAAAAAGCAGGCAACTCCTGAGCATATCCTTACGGCGGTCATAAGGGAATCGGCTTGCAGCGCAGTTACGGTCATACGCAAGGCTGGCGGCGACCTGACCGGGATATGCAGCGCACTTGAAAAGTACTCCCCGGACTCCGTTCAGGGGGATATATATGACGCAATAAAGCCAAAAGTGTCCCACCTGCCGAACCTGTTCCGCTTCGGAAAAAATCTTACGGATATGGCGCTCGTCCGCAAGCATGACCCGCTTATAGGGCGAATCAAAGAGGTTGAGCGAGTGATGCAGGTGCTATCCCGGAGGACGAAAAATAACCCCTGTCTTATCGGTGAGGCAGGAGTGGGAAAAACCGCCATAGTTGAGGGCGTTGCGGAACTTTTCGTGCGCAACCTCGTCCCAGACCAGTTGAAGAACAAGTTCATTTTCTCACTGGATATGACTCAGCTTCTTGCCGGGGCGAAGTACCGTGGCGACTTTGAGGAACGTGTGAAGTCCTGCATTGATGAAGCCGCAAACGCCGGGAATATAATCCTGTTCATTGACGAGATACACACAATGGTTGGCGCAGGTGCGGCGGAGGGTGCGATAGATGCGGCGAATATCATGAAGCCTCAGCTTGCCCGTGGAGAAGTTCAGGTAATAGGTGCGACCACCTTTGAGGAGTACCGCCGGAGCATCGAGAAGGATTCCGCACTGGAGCGCCGTTTTCAGCCGATACAGGTCACTGAGCCTTCTCAGGAGGACTGCGTGAGAATGATACAGGGAGTTCGCAGCCGTTACGAGAGTTACCACGATGTCAGTATAAGTGATGAAGCGGTGGAACTTGCTGTCAGGCTGTCCACAAGGTATATCAGCGAGCGATTCCTGCCGGACAAGGCGTTTGATGTTCTGGACGAAGCCTGTGCCTGTGCGAGGATTCGCAGCAATTCCGGGTTTTTCCGCAAGGGGACGGACTATATCCCCATGAGTGACACGCCGCTGACTGCCGGGAGCGTTGCGAGAAAGTCCCGTGGCAGGGCGGAGGTGACGGAGGAGGATATCCGCCGGGTGATCGCCATGAAAACCGGTATCCCCGTCAACCGCATAACCGCCGGTGATTCCCCGGAACTGGAGCTTCTGGAAAAGCGGCTGGCGGAGCGTGTGATAGGTCACAGCTATGCGGTGAAAAAGGTGACAAATGCGGTATGCAGGGCACATTCCGGGCTGCACAGTCCTGACCGTCCGGCGGCATCGTTCCTGTTTGCAGGGCCTACGGGAGTGGGCAAGACTGAACTTGCGAAAGCGCTTGCGGAGAACCTTTTCCACTCGGAGAAGAATATGATACGGCTGGATATGTCGGAGTATATGGAGAAAAACTCGGTTTCCCGGCTTATCGGAGCGCCTCCAGGGTATGTGGGGTACGATGAGCAAAACAGCGGGATATGCGACAGGATACGCCGAAACCCGTATTCTCTGATACTTTTTGATGAGATTGAGAAAGCTGACCCGGAGGTTCTGAACCTGCTTTTGCAGATACTCGACGAGGGTATGCTGACGGATTCCACCGGGCGGAAAGTCAGCTTTGCGAATACCATTATCATAATGACCACAAACGTGGGCGCACAGGCAATGAGCCAGCAGTCGGCGCTTGGATTTGGTGCGGCGGTGCAGGCGAGCGAGGAAAAAGTTCTGGGGCAGGTGAGGGAGCATTTCACTCCGGAATTTGTGGGACGCATCGACGAGGTGATAGTTTTCCGGAGTCTGGAGCGTGACGACCTGCGGAGCATAAGCCGGAAAGCCCTGGATAATCTTAAATTCCGGGCGCAGGGATTGGGGATAGACTTCTGCTATACAGACGAGGTGGTGGAAGCCATAGCAGCCGCCCGTGGAACGGAGAAATACGGCGCACGTCCAATAAACCGGCGGGTCACTGACCTTATCGAGAATGAACTTGCACGGCTGATAATCACGTCAGCGGTGAGCAAGGGGGACAAGGTGAGCGCTGAGATGTCCGGTGAAAGTATACGGCTTACAAAGGGAGTGACGGTAGCACAGTAAAAACCGTCGGTGGAGGCAGGATTTATTTTTTGCCATACAGGAAAAACTTCCGGATACCATAGAAACGAGGACGAAAAGGTGACTGCCGGGAAAGAATAAATTTTCGCCCTATGGATTTTAGGAAAACAATGCCGGTAAAAATCGTCAAAAGAGGGGAAAAAAAGGGTTCAGGAAAGGGGTTTCAAAGGGGAAAAACTAAGGGGAAAAAGGGGGAGGAAATGCCGATTTTTGTCGGGTTTAATTTGTTCCTCCCCCTTTTTCCACTTGGGTTGTCCCCTTTGGGAACGTCATGGAGACTAACAATAAACAGAAAAATAAACGTGCGACTAAAAAATCCCCAAAAGCAAATACCGCTATGTAAAAATTGTTAAAAGCTATTGCAAATGTATATTAAATATGTTATAATTATGGCAACACCGCACAGAGATTGTGGTGTTGCCTTAAAAAAAGCAGGCTTCTGCAATTAATATGAAAGCTGGTGAACATTATGAAAAAACTTTTAGCAATCGTCAGTGCGGCACTGATGACTGGCATGGTCGTGCCAAAAAGTATTGCGCTCCCTGAGAGCAGTTATGTTTACGCCGATGACGGTGTAGATGATGTGCAGGAGAATATTGAGTATTCCTATAACAGATACAGTCTGTTCTCTACGGATATATCTTTTTCCTGGGCAAATATATCTGATGTGGAACTGAAGTCGGCAGCAGTTTCCTCTCAGGAGGAACTGTCCACATTCCTGAAAGAGTACCTGACTGAGGAGAGTATCCTACCGTATCTCAAGAAGTATACCGATAAGTTTTTTGCGGATAATGTTCTCCTGCTCCATGCCTATACAGAGCCATACAGCGGCAGGATAACAGGCCATGAATACAGGGACGGATATATCGAGGATAATACCATAAGGATAAACTACACCTCCTCAGTGTCGGGTACTCAAAGCAGGACGTTCAATTTCGATGTGATGCAGGCTGCTGTCCCAAAGTCCAGGTATAATGGACAGATAGTGGATTGGAACGAGATAGAAGTTCTTAATGAGAACGTTATCCGGGTAACTTTTATCGACGTTGATACCGGCGAACTCGTGGACATTAAAAAAGTTCCCCTTATCCCCACTGTTGTATACAATGGCGAAAACGAGAATATCAGTGAGGACATTGAACTTACAGCGTATAACAACCCTTTTTTCTGGGAGCATGATATAAAAAATGCTGACCAGTTCGACGTGGACGTAAACGAGAAAAGTCTGCCGGAAGGCTATATGCTGCAAGGTGACTACAAGCAGATCACCCGGTATTCAAATGGTGCGGCTGATGTGGTATTCAAGCTGAAAAAGAAGCCGGTATGTGACCTTGCTCCGGGCGTAACAAGAGTTACCCTTTATGATAAGGACACAGGCAAGCTGATACCGAATGATGTTCTGCAATATCATAACTGGATGTTCGGAACTGATATCGGTTTTAAGACACCTACTGGCTGGACTTACACCGGCCCGATATACTTCGTGGAGACTAATCCCTGCGAATTTGATGATAGCCTTGCAAACCTTTACAGGTCAGCAGATCAATTCAGTTTTACTGGCGAGGATAAGCCGGAAGTTACTCTCTATGATAACGGTTCAATGGACCTGGTTTTCAGGACGAAACTCAATGTAAACGGCGACCTGAACGGTGATGCAGTTCTGAGTATGTCGGATATAGTTATTTTGCAGAAGTGGCTGCTGGGCGTTCCCGGTGCAGAACTTCACAACTGGGCGAATTCAGACTTTGACCTTGATAACCGTATTACCGTTTTTGACTACGACCGTATGAAAGAGATGCTGATAGAGAAAATGTACGGCTATGGTATCGAGGGTTATGATTTTGATGCCCAGTACGTCCTCACGAATATTACAGGAAAGCAGTACCCCATAGGTTTTCCGCAGAAGCACGTTATCACCTCCCGTGATGAACTCGACAGCTATATTGAGGAAAACCAGGATATATACCACCTTTCCGACAGCGACGAGGTCAGCTTTGCAGGTGCAGCGGAGAAGTACACAGCGAAGTGGTTCGATACTCATAAGCTGCTGCTGGTGGCGTTTGAGGAGTTTAGCGGTTCAGTCCGCCACAAAGTCACCCACGTCTGCGAAGATGCTGTCCGCATAAAGCGTATCATACCGGAAACCCGCACAGATAATATCGCAACATGGCACATAATGATAGAACTGGATAAGGACGCTGCTATCGCTGATGATGTAGACATTATTTACAGCATTGAGGAGCAGGGTATCAATTTTGATTAAGGAAACACCGCACAGAGCCGTCAGACGGTCTTTGTGCGGTGTTGCCATATGTTTTCAGTTGACCCTGCACTCGTCAATAATGCCGATAATAAGGCGAATATCGCTGGAAGAAAGGAAGTCATTGTACTCATTCACAACGGAGATAAGGTTATCCGCACGAACGACCTGATAATCCAGAGGAATATTTTGCTTTATGAACAGTTCAGTATTGCTCAGGACGACAATAGGGTGGATAGTGAATGACTTCATAGTTGAAATGCACCTCGAAAGGTGTCTGTATTCGGCATTTATCTGTTCAGTAGGGGAATTGAGTTCGTGATTCTTTTTATTTCTGCGCAGTATCCATTGGTCGCCAGGGTCGATGAACAGTGCAGCTTTTGCAGCATGACCGTCAGTCATACCGAATGCCTTGGTTTCAAGGACGAAAACACCGTTTTTACATACTACGATATGGTCGAATTCTCTGACAACACCGTTAGCTTTCAGTTTAGCGCCATTTATTACAGCAGCGCCGGTATTTTCCAGTTCCTTCAGGATATCTCTTACCAGTTTCTCGCCTTTGTTGCCGACTTCTTTTCGCTGGAAACTGTCGCTGTCAATTTCATTATTTCTAAGTTTGCTGTCACGAGTCTCATAGTCCGGGCGCACATCAAGTCCGTTAACGCCGACGGAAATGGCAAAATTCCTGAACTTTTCTTTCTGTATAGTATTCAGATTAGGGTTTGGGGCGACTATGTTAAAGAATATTCCTTTCAGGTCACCCTTTTCCCTGCCCAGATACTCAAAACGTCCGTCACGCCGACGAAATCCGCCCCTATAGCTTTGTAGAAAAGACATAAAGCGCAGGAATTCTGCTTCTGAGCAATTCGTTTTCAGTGTTTTTTTCCATTGCTCAAATTCAGCAGATGGACGTACCGAAGTCCTGTTGTACCTCCGTTTACCCCTATTGGACTTCCTCATTGCCCTATCTATGTTTAGAAAAATGACAACGACAAGCATGACAAAACCTATAAACATAATTATCGTTTCCTGGATTATTTCTGTCATATGATTACCTCCTTTATGTGATTTTGCTCATTAGCGTCCTCTGAACATCTTGATAGTCCTGAAAACCTGTTCCGCAGTATCAGCAAGGTTATTCCGGGCGTTATCCTTGTTCATAGCCTGACTGAGGGAGCAAGGGCTGCGGACTATTGGGAAGAACGCACCGATGCCGTGGCTGTTGCACACTCCTGCGTCCTGCCTGACAGCGCCGCTGAAAGCGATGACAGGCTTTTGGAACTTTCCGGCGATCTTTGCGATACCGGCAGGTGCTTTCCCCATAGCGGTCTGGCTGTCGATGCAGCCCTCGCCGGTAACTACTATGTCTGCTGTCCGTACAGCGTCCTCAAGATGAGTTTCACGGATAATAAGGTTCACTCCGGACTGTAGTTCAGCGCCCAGGAAATACATCAGCGCAAAGCCCAGACCACCGGCAGCGCCAGTACCGGGGGTATCCGGAGAAGCGTCAGGGACGACGGTTTTTGCAAGTTCCGCAAACCTTAGCAGATACCCGTCCATTTTGCGTATCATAGCGCTGTCAGCGCCTTTCTGGGGAGCAAAAACTGCGCTGCATCCATTTTCACCGCAAAGTGGGTTAGTAACATCGCAGGCAACGTGAAACCGGCAAACTTTCAGTTCCGGGACAGCGCTCTTGCAGTTTATCTCAGCAATTTCTGAAAGTCCCTGAGCGCCGCTGCTTACTGGTTTGCGATTTTTGTCGAGGATACCGAATCCCAACGCCTGCAAACATCCGATACCGCCGTCATTTGTAGCGCTTCCGCCGATGCCGATAATGAAGCTGCGGCAGCCGTGGCGAATGGCGTGAAGTATCATTTCGCCAGTGCCGAAGGTGGAGGTTTTCATGGGGTCACGCAGGTTTTCGGAAAGCAGGGTCAGTCCCGAAGCCGCCGCCATTTCGATAACAGCGGTATTATCCGGGAGAACGCCGTATCTTGCGGTAATTTTCCTGCCGAGTGGGTCATGTACCGGAATATCGACGAATTTGCCGCCCAGACCGGAAACCAGTGCATCTACAGTTCCCTCACCGCCGTCTGCAACGGGGCAGACGATAGTATCAGCTTCCGGGAAAACTCTGCGAATTCCCACAGCAGCAGCGTTTCCGGCTTCAAGGGAGGAAAGGCTGCCCTTGAATGAATCAATAGCAATAATTATCCGCATTATTTATCACCCTTATATTCGATGCCATATTTTTTGTAGAATTTAGCGATATCACTTTCCGAGCGAACGAGTTCGGCAAACATCAGACGCTTGGCAGTTTTGTCGAAGAATCCGATAGTTTTCTCGCCGGTGCAGGTACTTGATTCGATTTTAATGTCGCTGGCGGAAAATGGTTCAGGGATAGGAGCAGGCACGTTTTTTCTGAAAATGCTCATGTGCATCACCTCTGAGGTAATTATAACATTTCTGTACCATTTTGTAAAGATATCATCAAGCTGAGCCAGCTTGCAAGCTGCGTCAGCTTGACCACATATCACGTTGACGCTCGTGAACTCGCTCACTTTGATAGAACATCACATTTTGCCGTCGCTCAACTGAGTTTACAATGGTACAGAGTTCACCGGTAGAATGATAAAGCGGCAGTTTCCAGAAATATTAGAATAGCCCGTAGTACCGAGGAAAACACGGTTGAGCGACGGCAAAAGTTCCGCTTCTGTCAAGGTAAGCGAGCGAAAGCAAGCGACAACGTGGGGGCGGTCAAGCTGGCTCCAGCTTGTCGCTCACTTTGACAGAACATCACATTTTGCCGTCGCTCAACTTGGTTTGCAATGGTACAAAGTTCTATTCGGAAAATTCTGAAAAGCTGATATTTTGCAATTCTTCCGGAGAACGTAGTACCATTGAAAAGCGGGTTGAGCGACGGCAAAAGCACCGTTTCTAAAAAAGTAAGCGAGCGAAAGCAAGCGACAACGTGGGAGCGGTCAAGCTGGCTCCAGCTTGTCGCTCAACCTTATTTTGCTTGGTACAAAGTTCTCCGGTAGAACTTTAAAATGGCAAATTTACAAAATTCCCCGAATAGCACTCTGTACCAGTAGAAACACGGTTGAGCGACGTACAAAGCACCGTTTCTACCATGTGAGCGAGCGTAAGCAAGCGACAACGTGATAAGCGGTCAAGCTGGCTCAGCTTGAAATTGGGGGGGATATGTGGTAAAATTAGAAAAAGGAGTGATGACTATGAAAAACGATATGCCTTATGTTACCTGCCATATGGTGACTTCCATTGACGGCAAGGTCACTGGCAAATTCCTCAGAAGCAATTCCGGTATTCTTGCATCAGAGGTGTACTACGATATCAACCGCAAGCTGAAAGGTGATGCGTTCGCCTGCGGACGTGTAACTATGGAGGAAAGCTTTACCGGCGGTTTCAAGCCCGACCTGTCCGGCTTTTCCGGTGCTGATATCCCACATGAGGACTTCATCGCCTGCAACCATGATTACTATGCTGTTTCCTTTGACCGCCACGGCTTGGTTGGCTGGACTGAGGGCTTTATCCACGACGAGGACGAGGGCTACGATAACTGCCACATCATCGAGGTACTGACGGAGGACGTTCCGGCGGAAAATCTGGCGTACTACCGCAGTATCGGAGTATCCTATATATTCGCAGGCAGGAATGATACAGATATCACCGCAGCACTTCGCAAACTCTACAGTCTGTTCGGCATAAAGCGGCTGATGCTCGAAGGCGGAAGCATTATCAACGGCGCATTTTTCCGGGCAGATGCAGTTGATGAACTGAGCCTTGTTACTGCGCCCGTTATCGCTGACAAGGACGACAAGCCGCTGTTCAGCGAGAGTATATTCCGGGAGTATGCGGCGCATTACTCGGAAATGTGTGACAACGGCATAATGTGGCTGAGATACAGGGACAAGGGCGAATAATGGAAAAACGTGATATAATGAAAAAAGCAGGCATAGCTGTTGACGTGCTGATGTACGCAATACTGCTGATACAGATGATATACGTCTTTACAGGCAACATCGTACATGAGGTACTGGGAATAGGCTTTTTCCTGTGCCTTGCGGGGCATATATTCATAAAACACAGGCAGATCATACCGCTTTTCAAGCCCGGAAACAAGTCGGCGGCAAGGTGGTTCTCGGACGCAGTTACCATACTCCTCATGCTGGCGATAGCGGCGCTTATGGTCAGCAGTCTGGACGTTTCCAGGACACTTTTCCCACGGTTCAGGCTGTTTGGAAGCGCAGACCTTCATGTGTATCTTGCAACAGCAGTTCTGGCGCTTTCAGCGATACACGGCGGAATGAAGGGATTTATCCGCACGAAGAAAAAGAAGCTTGCAGCTTTTCTCATGGCAGCCGGAGGGATTGCGTCAGTTGCGGTGGGACTTGCCCTTGTGCCGTACCTTAACCGCCATTTCCGGACAGTGAACATAAACTACACCGAAGCGGTCAGCGGCGAGAGGGTGGAACTTAGCGGCGGTAAAACGCTTGCGGTATACTTTACCCGTGTGGGAAATACCGACTTTGAACAGGACGTGGACGCAGTTTCCGGAGCATCGCTTATGCTGGCAGACGGCGAACTTATGGGAAATACTCAGCTTATTGCAGGCATGATCGAAAATGCCGCAGAGTGCGATGTGAAAGCGATAACTCTGACCGGGGAGAAGTACCCCTCAGGCTATGGTGATACCGTTTCCGTGGCAGGCAAGGAACTGAGCGCCGGAGAGCGTCCGGGGATAGAGCCGGTGGATATTGCAGAGTATGATCGGGTGATACTGGTATACCCTCTTTGGTGGGGAACAGTTCCCATGCCGGTGGCGACGTTCCTGGAAAGCAATGACTTTACCGGAAAGCCGCTGTACCTCATCGCAACTCAGGGCAGCAGCGGCTACGGAAGCAGCGTGGACGATATAAAAGCTATGGCAAAAGGCGCTGACGTTCAGCCGGTCATGAGTATTTACTGCGATGATATCCCGTATTCAAGGCAAGTCATCGGTGAATGGCTCAGCAGTTTAAAATGAAAAACTCCCCCTTTCTCAGACCTGAGAAAAGGGGAGTATTTATTTCAGCTTACTGACCGAGAAGTTCTCTCAGTTCCACGAAATCGAATACGTCGATCCTGCCGTCCTTGCAAAGGTCAGCATTTTCCCAGTTATTGAGGGAAGTGTCGGGGAATGCCATAAGCCATTTCTGAAGCACTACCAGGTCAGATGCAGCAAGCTGACCGTCATCGTTCACATCGCCCTTTACCTCGGCAGGCTTTGCAGGAGTGACGAAAATTGTGTAGTTCACGCAGTAGGCTGACTGACCGTTAGCGCCGAGAGTAATAACGTCACCGGCAGAAAACTTCTTGCAGAACAGCTTATAATCAACATACTGGTCATTGGAAGCGAGAAGCCCCGTATCAGTCCAGTCGGACATCCAGCCGGGAATTTTTTCCAATCTTGTGTCAAGTGCGGCGTATACGTTAATGTCCTCACCGGCGGTAAAGGAAGCTATATTTCCGCTGGCAGTCTTAGCGTCGCAGGGTATCTTTATCGCTTCAGCGCCGATAACTTCCTGTGGAAGGGTGGCGTAGATCACCTCACGGTCAGTATATATCTTATCACCGATCTGGATATCGCTGTCGATGTCCCAGGAATCAGGATGCTCTATGCCTTTGAGAGCCTTGACGTAAATGCCGTCTATGGCATCATATACAGGAACTACCGGTGCAGAGCCATTCAGGTAATAAGGTGACCAGCCGCCCAGGTATGTAGTAACATCAAGACCGTTTCCGGAGGACTTCACTGTACCTGCAACACGTCCGGAGGTATTGACAGCTTTGCCGCCGGCAGTAGTATTATACTCCTTGAACTGAGCATTTGCCGGGTCATTGCTGCTCATCTTAGTCCAGCCGGCAGATGAGATGATACTCTCGTACTGGAGAGAAGTATTTACGAATGCAACATTAGCGGAAGCGCCCCATGGTCTGCCGAAGAAACCTGAGCCGACCTGCTTGCCGCTTGCTGCTGTTACGCTGCAGTTATAGAACAGGGTCTTGCCGCTGTCTTTCATAGCGGTGATGTATCCGCCAACAGCCTTGTCGGGATATCCGGCGAATTCAAGGTTACAATCCTGGAATATCATATTGCCCTGACCGAAGATGTAGTCGGTATTGCCGACGATATGGCACTGACGGAAATATCCGGCTTCGCTGCCCACATAGAGAGTGTCCTGACTGCCGAGGAAGGTACACTCAAAGAACTCGCTGTAGTCGCCTTCAACTGCAATTGCAGCCGCACGTTCAGTAGCGGTCTTGGTGGTAACGTCAGCGCCCTTAGTACGCTGGAATGTTATGGGCTGGCTTCCGGAAACTTCAACGCCGTCAGCTAATTCCTCGTCAGTAATGTAGCGGTTGAATGAGTTCTCGAAAGTGATATGCTCAGCACGGAAATAGTCAGCATTTTTCTTGAGTGCAACGGCACTTCCCCAGCGCACCGCCTCGCCCTTTGCGGACTTGCTTGCGGCGCTGGCGGCATTATAGTAGCCGTCGCTGCCCATACTGTAGTACTTGTAGCCGATGCCGTAGTACCAGGTAAGTTTTACTTCCCTGGTGGGGTCGTCGTTTATGAAGCTGATGAACGGGGTATTGACTATTACCTGTTCACGGTAAGTACCGGGAGCGATGTGGATATTCACACGCTGTTCCTCCGAAGCGGGAGCAAGTGCAGCAGCCGCATTGACAGCCTCCTGAACGGTATTGTAGTTGGAGGACTTGTTGCTGTAGCCGACGTAGAGATGAGTACCCTGAGTCTGTTCCGGCTGAGAAGGCTCAGAGGGTTCGGGGAGAGTACCCAGCTTTATATTTTCAGCGCACCATGTACCATACCAGGAATAACCAGTGCGGCGTTCCTGGCTTATCTGTGAAACGTCGGTATATACCTTTCCGTCACGGTCGGAGAACATAGGTTTGCTGTTTTGCAGGTCATAGAATCTTGCCCATATAGTCGAGCCGCTGGAATAAGTTACCAGCTTATCGGTCTTGTCGGAGTTCCAGTCGAACTTGGTATTCTCGATCTTTACCGCATCGAACCAGCGCACAGCCGCATTTATGCTGTGTATTACCGCAGGAGTTTTCTTCTCATCGGGGAGTATGCGCAGGAAGTTAACGATACCGGCGCTTTCGGAGGTGCAGATTGAGGGAAGCTCATATGCTCTCGCACCGGCAGGGGCAAGGGTATTTTCGTCGTGCTGCTGACCCCATGCGGTGAGAGTGCCGTTCACGGTTATCTGGCATTTCAGTATACACTCCACGCCCTTGTCAACGGCAGCTTGCGCTCTGCTCTGACGGGTGCTGTCGATGAAAGCGAAGTCGCCGGACTTTGCAGCAGCGTCCTGCATTATTTTCATGACCTCGATCATTGCGGAGTCGTTGAAAGTGATATGAGCATGATAAGTTCCAGGGTCATTGAAAACCTGCGGCCAGCCGCCGTTTGAGTACTGACCATTAAGGAGCAGGTCGATAGCTTTCAGGCAGGAGGTCTTGTACTTCTCGATACCGGTATTGGTATAAAGTCTTGCCAGGTAGCGGATCTGACCCCAGGTAGCATCGTTGTCGATAGTGGACTTGTTCCATGAGCCGGTAGTTTCGGTTTTCATATCCTTGCGCCAGCCGCCGTCGGAAAGCTGGTAAGCGATGATCTCGTCACCGTAAGCCAAAGCCTCGCTGCCTGACCACCATGAGGTATCCTTCTTCTTGTAGGTACTCCAGGAAAAATCGTTTGCACCGGCGTAAGCGGTGATACCGGTGTCCATAGTCTGCATTGCAGCCACAGGAACGGCTGACAGCAGCATACAGGCTGTCATTGCCATTACAGCAGTTTTTTTCATTCTTTTCATAACATTATTCCCCTTGCTCTGACAGCGATAGGCTGCCGATTTTAGTGTTTTAAGTATATCATAAAAAGTTCATAAAATCAATGAGCTTTTCTGCTTAAATCAATGCTTTTTTGTGCTTATTTTATCAGGAAAAGAAAAATGCACTCACAGGGGAGTGAGTGCATTTGTTGTTATTTTAAGGCAACACCGCACAGAGATTGTGGTGCAGATGCGCAGTCAGATTTTTCGGCAGATTGTGCAGAAATTTTGCAGGCATACTGACGTATGTCAAAAAATTTATGTGCAAGATGCCGGAAAATATGCAAGCAGATGTGCCGCAAAGCCGTCAGGCGGTCTTTGTGCGGTGTTGCCTTAAGAGAGCATATCTCTCAGTTCGCAGGCATCGAAAGCGTTTAACTTTCCGTCGCCGTCAGTGTCAGCGGCTTTCCAGTAGGGGACATCAGCATTTGGCGCAGCCATCAGCCAGCGCTGGAGTGCGACCAGGTCGGAAACGGTAATATAGCTGTCGAAGTTGATATCGCCGGCAGTTTCACCGCCCAGGCGGAAATAGGTATTTCTGCCGGTGTTTTTGATACTGCCGTCGGAACGGCTTACAAGAGCGGTATCCTTTTTCACGTTCACCCAGCCGCTTCCGGTGGTAAGAGCCTGATAGCTGCTGATATTGCCGTAATTCTCGCCAAGTGTGATGAGCGAAAGTTTATTGCAGTTTTTGAACATATCCGACATAGAGGTATCTTCCATATCTCTTGTATCAAATGAACTCAGGTCAAGTCGTCTGATGCTTGTACAATTATAGAACATATTCGTCATATCGCTTACATTACTTGTATCAAATCCGCTAAGTTCAGCGATTGTCATGCTGCTGCATGATGCGAACATATCGCTCATATCTGTAACGTGGCTTGTATCAGCGTTGGCAAGGTCGAAGTAACGGCAGTCTGAGTACTCCGCAAACATTGCTTTGCATGATTCAGGCAGAACAGTTCCGGGTCTGGCAATAACGACTTTTACAAACTTTTTATAGCTGAATTCCTGCAACTGTTTGAGGGAAACGTTTCCATGCAGAGTGAGTATAGAACTATCGGAGTTGAAGGTGTAGCAGACATCATCAGGAATGGAATTGGATTTCAGGTAAGTATTTTTGCCTGTATTGCTGATAACTGCATAAGTTCCGCTGCCGCTTACGGGGGTAGATGTATCCTTTTCGTTTACCCAGGCGTAATTATTTGGCAGGCGGTAAGTTTCATCAATATCACCGAAGTTATCGCCTATAGTCAGCTTGTTAAGACTCGTGCAATTCCAGAACATACAATCTTTATTTGCATTTCCTGCATTGAAGCTGCTGATGTCCAGTTCCTCCAAAGAGGTACAGCCGTGGAACATTTCGCCCATATCTGTAACCTGGCTTGTATCAACTCCTGCCATGTTAACGGTTTTGAGGGAATGGCAGTTAAGGAACATACCGCCCATATCAGTAACATTTCTTGTGTCTGCAAAGTTCATGAAAACAGCATTAAGGTTCGGGCAGGACGAGAACATTATGTTCATATCCTTAACATGGCTCATATCAGCGTTTTCGAGGCTTGCATAAACGCAGCCGTAACCGGCGAACAGTGCCTTTGAGTTTTCGGGGAGAACTGTTCCTGCTTCAGCGTAAATAATGCCTACATCAGCCTTATGCTCAAAAGACCTTATCTCCGAGCTGACAATGTTTCCGTGCAGAATCATCTCGCCGGTATTACTGTCATATGTATAGCACGCATCTTCGGAAGCATTTGCCAGGTAGGTATTATCGCCGCTGTTTTCAATGACAGCATATTTACCGCTTCCGCTGATAACCTTTTCATCGGCATTGGAATTTACCCAGCCCCATTCGTTGGGGAGTTCAAAGTCCTCCGTGATATTGCCGAATTTCTCACCCAGGTGAAGCTGCTTTAATTCTGAGCAGTATGAAAGCATATGCTGGGTATCGCTGACATTGCTCATATCAAAGCTGCTGAGGTCAAGAGAGCGCAGTTTCCGGCAAAAGTCGAACATAGCGTACATATTTTCGACCTTGCTTGTATCAATGCCGGTCATGTCAAGTTCGGTCAGACTGCTGCATCCGCTGAACATATAGGACATATCCGTAACATTTCTTGTGTCAAGTCCGCTTATATCAAGCTTAA
This sequence comes from uncultured Ruminococcus sp., assembly GCA_946612185.1. GTDB lineage: Bacteria > Bacillota > Clostridia > Oscillospirales > Ruminococcaceae > Ruminococcus. Next base: position 969 of record CAMOEP010000017.1, on the reverse strand, counting down.
CCAGATTGTCACATTCCTCGAACATTGAGGACATTCTGGTAACGCTCTTTGTATTCAGATAGCTTATGTTGAGTTGGAGTAAACTCTTGCAGTATACGAACATACCGCTCATGTCAGTAACGCTGCTTGTATCAAGTGTGCCGAAATCAATACTCGAAAGACTTTCGCAGCCCAGGAACATATCTTTCATATTGGTCACTTTGCTTTTTGATGCGCCAGCAAGGTCGATGAATGTGCAATTATTGTAATGTGCGAAAAGATAGGAGCAGTCCTCCGGGAGAACAGTTCCCGCTGATGCAATGATATACTTTACAGAATCCTTGTGCAGGAACTCAGTTATCTGGCTTGCGACAACGTTTCCTTTAAGCGTAAGTTCACCGCTTTCCAGGTCGAAGTCGTAGCATAATGCCTCCGCAGCATCGGCAGTTGCCGCATACTCTGAAAAAGCCGGAGAATCGTAGCCGACTGCACCTGTTACCATGCATATCGCTATAACTGCTGCAATAAAACGTCTTATTCTCATAATGAATCCTCCTTATATGTGAAAATTATCGCTATATATACTATATCATATATATGCACATATGTCAACAACCTGATGTAAAATTTAGAAATTGTTAATATGAAAATCGGGGTGTTTTGGAGCATATGATGTAAAATGTAAGTTTTTTTGTTCATTTGGTCATTGAAACCAACCGAAAAATGTACTAAAATGGAATCATAGCAGAATTATGAGATCTTCACTCCTCTTTGAATACTGTTCCTGCGGACGTATGCCTATAAGCCGCAGGAACAGATTCCCCTGATAAGTTACCCATACAGAAATTTTGCCCCGGAGCATTTCAAAGTGCTTCGGGGCGATTAATTTTTAAAGATGCGGCGGTTTTCTTTGGTGTCCATATTTCTACGACAATGAGACTGCCGGGAAATAAGGGGACATAAATTTTCGACCTATGGATTTTAGGAAAA